>JAJYLJ010000173.1 GCA_021787835.1 Deltaproteobacteria bacterium
TATAGAGGACATGGCCGTGCCATCGCATACAACCGATGACATCCATGCGTTCATAAAGCCGTTTGAGACATACGTGAACGGCAACTGGGACCAGATTGTAACATCTGATGCCTTCAGGCAGGCCGTTAATGTGGATGCCTATCTGAATGGCAATTACAAGCCGGGCGACGTGTTCAACCCCGGGCAAATCATGGATGAGCTTGCCCGGGTCAGCAGCAAATATCCAAACGAAGAAGCCCTTTATGATACGGGCATAGACCCAACAACCGGAGAACCAATTCCAATTTTAAACAAGGACAAGCTGCTCCGGAATGTAGATGCGCTTATCCCGCTGGCAATCAAATATACCGCCGGATATATAGACTCGATTTATGAAAATATGAATAAAAGCTCGAACTCCGGCAGCCTGAGCAAAAAACGGAAAGTAATGCTTGCCAGCCTGGAATCGGATATTTTAACCCTGGCCCAACTAATCGGCAGTGGCACGGGGGCTGGTGTTTGCACGCCGCCTCCGCCCGAACCTTCAAGCCCGGCCAATGACCATCCTGATGAAAGGTTCGACGTATCGGACGAATTCTATTGGGAGCAGGAATTACATGTTTCCGACTACGACCTTACAAATCTTTACATGCGCACGGCCATCAAGAAGGGCTATATTGGCGTATGGTATAAAAAGCGTTTCATGGACATCCTTATGGATGCCAGGACCAAATATGCAAACGCTCCGCAAAATATAAAGGATGCTGTCGAAGCGGAATTCCAGTCTGTAGGCAAAAAACTGGAAAGCCAAAGCGGGGCAAATTACTGGGAAGGAGCCCCGGATATCGCGTTATTCGCAAATGGTTATTATAAGCCTTCCATATCTTTGATGCTTAAGTTCGGAGAGCCGGTCTCTTTTGAAAAGACGGATTTCGACCCGCAGATCGTAAAAGACCGTCCCGTGCTGCTGATCCCCTCAGGCGGCCTGTACGGGTTGAAGGGCTCGTCCTTTCTGAAGAACTCGCTCGATGAATATGTGAAAAACGGCGGCACCCTGGTGGCCTTTGCGCAACAGCACGGAGCGGACTGGGACTTGTTGCCCGTGCCTGTTGACCCGGTGTCGGGGCAAAGAGAGGCCGTAAGCGGCTATGGATACCAGGAAGACCAGAACTGCCAATTTAATTCGGTTTATATAGATACTTACCATCCCATGCTTGCTGGGCTTGGGCAGACAGCCAGCATCGGGGTGGACGGGTACTTTACGTCTTATCCCAAAAACGGCACCGTCCTGTTAAGGAGGACTGCAAACGGCCAGCCCGCGATGCTCATGTATCCTTACGGCAAGGGGTATGTGATAGCAACCACTCTTTATACGGATTTCGCCTCTGCCCACTCGCAGGCAAACCAGGCCGAGATAAATTTTGTTCAGAATATCATCTCGTGGGCGAAAAAGCCCGTTGATATCCCTGAAATCAGGCCGGGGCAGACTGTAAACCTGAATATAGAATTGAAAAATCTGGTCGACGCCGATGCCGCATCGGTGAAATTCATGGTTCTTGGCCCGCGCAGGAATATAATAAGCGAGCAGACGGTATCAAACGCAGTTTCAGCAGGCCAAACGGCAACAATCCCTTTTTCGTATGCCTCCGCCTCAGGCAGCGAGTTGGGAGTCTACCACGTCGATTACGCCCTTCTTGACGCCTCCGGCAATATCATCCAGCCCCAGGCGGAAACGGATTCGGGTGGCGCATAAAATAAATTTATTTTTTGATAAGAAATCCTGAGTTGATATTCACAATTTATTCATGTTTTAGTAAATACAATTGAAAGTGGTGAGCGTTTTTAATTCTTGAGGGGAGGGGTAATGAACAAAAGATTGCTGTTTTTTCTTGCCGCGATTTTTTTATTCGGCTGTACCACCCTGAAGACCCCTGAAATAAAAGGCGTTGTGGTTGATGCCGAAACGGGCAAACCGATAACGGATGCATATGTATTGGTAACTTGGAGAACAACCGTTAGCGGGCTTGGAGGAGCAGTTTATGGCGGTGGCGGGATAAAAAGAAAATTGAAATTAAAAACAGATACGAATGGAAAGTTTAAAATTGATAAATATTTAACAATAAATTGGGTTCCTTTTCCTTTTGGGCAAGGTGGCGACTTGGGAATTTCTATTTATAGACATGGATATGAACTTAAATCTTATTCTTTCGATAATGAAAATGATTTTGTGAGAGGGAAATATCTAGAAATTAAAGTCTCTAATAAAATCATTGAACTGGAAATAAGTTTAAACAAACCAAAAAATGAAAATGCATTTTTGGAAAATGCATTCAAAATTTCATATATGGATTCAAATTATGCACTTGATGAATTTAAATTATTTATAAAGCAATATCCGGATAGTCCTTTTATTCCTCAAACACTACGAGCGGTTGCTGCTTTATATTGGGGGTTGGGTGACAAAGAGGCAACAGTACATGCTCTTTCTGAACTAATCCAAAAATATCCTTCAAGTGAGGATGCAATTTATGCCAAACAGGCTCTTAACAAAATTAGGACTGGAGAAAAACTTGAATAAAAAAGTAGTGCTTATTATCAATATAGGTCTTGTATTTTTGTGCTTACATATTGCTATTGTGAGGGTATATGCGTTACCCAGCGATCCAGATGTTGATGGTCACGAGGCAGGTCATGCTGGATTAACGAAAATGTCTTGTGATATAAAGAATTCATTACCAGAGAGTTCAGTTAACGGATTATCTTCTGCCATGCGCAATCTTTTGTTTGGTGGTTATGGAATTTTTAAAAAAACTCTTTCTTCCGCCGATGTTTCCGAAGACGATCCTCAAATAAAGGGGGCCTTGCATTTTTATGATCCGGCAACGGGGTATGGTTTTCTCGGCCTATTTCCCAATGCCAGGAACAGGTCTCACGATTTTTA
>JAJYLJ010000041.1 GCA_021787835.1 Deltaproteobacteria bacterium
AGCCATAGAGGTCAATTTGATACACCCCATAGCCATGGAGGAGGGCCTTAGATTCGCTATCCGTGAAGGCGGCCGCACCGTAGGCGCTGGCGTGGTGAGTAAAATAATAGAATAGGCGGGTTGTGTTATGAGAGATATAATTACTCTTGCGTGCACTGAGTGCAAACGTCGCAATTATACGACTACTAAAAATAAAAGAACGACTCCTGATAAGTTGCAGCTCAAAAAATATTGCCGTTTTGATAAAAGGCACACCCTTCACAAGGAATCAAAATAACGTGTGTATATTTATATATAGTCATGCTGTACTTATTTAAACAGGCCAGTAGCTCTAATGGTAGAGCACCGGACTCCAAATCCGGGTGTTGGGGGTTCGAGTCCCTCCTGGCCTGCCAGCCGCCAAATATTTTAAGCCATTTATCAAACTGTAATTCAGGAGAGTATAATAGTGGCGAATAAAGCTAAAAATATTAATGGGGGAGATCCTATATCTTTGAGCGCCGAAGCGGACAGGGAAGGGGTGGACTTATCCGTAAAAAGGGGAAAGCGGCCCACGCAGGCCGAAGATATAAAGATTGCCCCAGGTGCGGGAGAGCATATTAATAAGGTTCACGGATGGCTATCAAGCATACCCCTTTTTTTAAGGGAGGTCAGGTCAGAGTTTGATAAGATTAATTGGCCTACTAGAAAAGAGACCATTTCCATGGCCGCCGCTGTTTTGGCGATATCCCTCTTTTTTTCCGCCTATTTAGGCATAACAGACATTGTATTGTCAAAACTTGTCGGGCTTTTTATAAGAAGGGGTTAGCCAAAACAAGGGGAGTATCGGCCAGTCTGAATGCAATAATTTATTAATTGTTTGTTTATGGTTAAACATTAAAAAATATGGCGCAAAGATGGTATATAATACATACATATTCTGGCTTTGAAGCTAAGGTAAAGATAGCTCTTGAAGAAAGAATCAAGCAGTATGGGCTTGAGAGCCAGTTTTCTGCCGTTGTTGTCCCCACGGAAAATGTAGTGGAGGTCGTAAGGGGTGAGCGTAAGATGTCTTCTCGAAAGGTGTATCCAGGCTATGTTCTGGTAAGGATGGAGTTTAATGATGAGACCAGGCATCTAGTCCAGGAGACTCCAAAGGTAACGGGGTTTGTAGGCGGGTCAAAATCCGTCCCGCTTCCTGATGAAGAGGCTGAAAAAATCATTCACCAAATGGAGGAGCGCGCTCAAAAACCGGTGCCGAAATATAGCTTTGAAAAGGGCGATGATGTGACCGTGATTGAAGGCCCTTTTGCGAATTTTCATGGCGTTATAGAAGAGGTCAAGCCGGAAAAGGGCAAGGTCAGGGTAATGGTCTCCATATTCGGCAGATCAACCCCTGTTGAGTTAGAGTTTGCACATGTGCAAAAGGTCGGGTAAGCAGCATCAAAGGAGAAAGTGATGGCTAAAAAGATATCGGCGTACATTAAATTACAGCTTCCTGCTGGTCAGGCTAATCCTTCGCCTCCTGTCGGACCTGCGCTGGGTCAGCATGGCGTCAATATAATGGAGTTCGTAAAGGCGTTTAACGCCAAGACTCAGGATCAGCAAGGTATGATAATACCTGTTGTTATAACCGTATATGCAGACAGATCTTTCAGTTTTGTTTTAAAGACTCCGCCTGCTTCTGTCTTGCTTAAAAAGGCGGCGAAGATTGAAAAGGGTTCTGGCGTGCCCAACAGGGACAGGGCCGGAAGCGTTACTAAAAAACAGGTTGAAGAGATCGCAAGGCTTAAAATGCCGGACCTTACGGCGGCAAGCGTTGAGGCAGCCATCAGGACGATTTCTGGTACGGCCCGCAATATGGGGATAGATATAGTCGATTAGAGGAGAACTTCCATGGCTCAGCATGGCAAAAAATATCGTTCAGTCAAATCAAAGGTAGAGAATCTCAGAAAGTATTCATTGGATGATGCGGTTAAGCTTGTCCTTGACACTCACTATGTGAAGTTTGATGAGAGTGTGGATGCGGCGGTTATATTGGGAGTGGATCCCAAAAAGGCGGATCAAAATATCCGTTCATCCGTTGTCTTGCCGTATGGGACTGGCCGTGTCTCCAGGGTGCTGGTCATCGCCAAGGGTGAAAAGCTCAAGGAGGCGGAAGAAGCCGGAGCCGATTATGTGGGTGGCGATGAAATGATAGCTAAGATCCAAGGGGGGTGGCTTGATTTTGACAGGGTGATCGCCACTCCCGATGTTATGGGCATGGTTGGAAGGGTGGCCAAGATACTCGGTCCTAGGGGGTTGATGCCAAACGCCAAGACCGGCACAGTTACATTTGAGGTGGCTAAGGCGATCAATGAAATCAAGGCCGGCAAGGTTGATTTCAGGGTCGACAAGGCCGGCGTTGTCCATGCGCCTATGGGGAGGGTTTCGTTTGGTCCGGAAAAGATAATAAAGAATTTTACCGTTTTTATCGAGACCCTTAACCGGCTCAAGCCATCTACCTCCAAGGGCACCTATGTCAAGGGGATATCCTTGTCTGCAACAATGGGGCCTGGCGTAAGGGTCGACACTGCCACTACGGTTACTAGATAAAATTTGGTCTTTTATGTTTTTGTTTGCGATATCAAGTAGATTTTAATTAGTCAAAGACAGTAGGTACACACCTTAAGTGTTTAATGGGATGTTTTAGACATTCTACCTACCTAGACAGGTGAAACCTCTGCCTTTGGCAGCATCAAGACTGCCCGTGGTAGAAGGGGGTGATAGATTTGGCGTTAAAGCGAAGCGAAAAAGAGACCATACTTCAGAACATACATGATAAGCTTGCAAGGTCCAGCGCGATAGTGTTGGCTGATTATGCTGGTCTGCATGTATCGGATTCGGACCAGTTACGCAAGAAGCTCAGGGATGTAAATGCCGAGTTGAGGGTATCAAAAAATACACTTTACAGAAAAGCCGCTGTAGGCACACCTGTTGAGATTGTAAAGGATCATTTGACCGGCCCCAAGGCCATAGCCATATCCTTTGGTGACCCCATAGCGGTGGCCAAAGTTATGGCGGGATTCGCAAAGGATAATGAAGCCCTGAAAATCAAGGGCGGGATTCTTTCCGGGAAGTTTATCGATGCAGCCGGAATTGAGGCCTTGGCGACCATGCCGAGCAGGGAGGTACTTCTTGCTCAATTACTTTCCGTGCTTATAGCCACTCCAACGGCCTTTGTAAACGTGCTGGCCGGAGTGCCGCGGAAGCTGCTCTATGCCTTGAAGGCGATAGGGGAAAAGAAGGCTTAATATGTTATTGATATATAAACTTGATTAGTTCTCTAAAATTTCAGGAGGATATTTACCATGTCTGTAACTAAGGCTGATGTAATTGATTTTATTTCCAATATGACGGTATTAGAGCTTTCAGGGCTCGTTAAGGAACTTGAGGAAAAATTTGGCGTTAGCGCCGCCGCGCCTGTTGCCGTTGCGGCCGCAGGAGGAGGCGCTGCCGCTGGAGCCGCACCCGCAGAGGAGCAGACTGAATTTACGGTCATTCTTGCTGATGTCGGCAGCCAGAAGATCCAGGTTATTAAAGAAGTCAGGGCGGTCACTGGTCTTGGGCTGAAAGAGGCCAAGGATTTGGTCGAGGGCGCTCCCAAACCCATCAAAGAGGCCGTTTCAAAGGAAGAGGCCTTGAAAATCAAGGATGTTATAGAAAAGACAGGCGCAAAGGTTGAGATTAAGTAGCCTTTTGTTTTTGGACCGTTTCATCAATACGGCATTGGTTGCTGTATATCAAGGCACCCGGTTTGAAGGTGAAGTATGTCTTTAAACCGGGTTAAAGTCATTCTAACCGTTCACATTTGCGAATTCAGAAATCAATAGGTTTTTTAAAAGAAGATTTCAGCTTTTTATCTGAAACTATTTTTTATTAGCCATCTGGGGCAGCGCCTTATGAATCAATTGCAATTACTACCTATCAGGAAGAAATTTGGTCAGGTCAAGAGGGTTATAGATTATCCCTATCTAATTGAGCTGCAGAGGCGTTCGTATGCAAATTTTTTGCAGAAGGACAGCGCCTTTGATGCCAAGGAGGACACGGGCCTTAAGGCGGCCTTTCAAAGCGTCTTTCCCATAACGGATTTTACCGGCACGTTTTCCCTTGAGTTTGTCCAGTATGCAATTGGGGACCCAAAATATACCGTAGAGGAGTGCATGTCGCGCGGCGCGACCTATGAGGCCCCGGTCAAGATAGTTGTCAGACTTTTGTCGTATGATATCGACAAGGAAAGCGGGGTTCAGAGCATACGGGATATAAAGGAACAAGAGATATATTTTGGCACCATACCGCTCATGACCGATACCGGCACCTTTATCATACATGGAACCGAAAGGGTCGTGGTGAGCCAGCTCCAGAGGTCTCCTGGCGTATTTTTCGATCATGACAGCGGCAAGGTGCATGCGAGCGGCAAATTACTTTATTCGGCGAGAGTCATACCTGTCAGGGGCTCATGGATCGATTTTGAGTTTGATGTAAAGGACATTTTATATGTAAGGATAGACCGCAAGCGCAAATTTCCCGTGACCGTCCTGCTCAAGGCCTTGGGATACGAGGATATATTGGGCACCTTCTATAACAGGGATATCTATTTTATAGAAGGCGGGCTCCTGTACCGCAAGCTGAATTCCAAGACAATGCTTGCGCAAAAGGCCAGCAGGGACGTCCTGCATCCAGATACCGGTGATGTCCTGGTCAGAAAAAATCTCAAATTTTCAAAGACCGTATTGAAGAAGCTCGAGGACCTTGGCGTATCGCGCATACCTGTCGAAGACAGTGAGCTTGAAGGGAAGATCGTTGCAGAGGATGTCATTGACCCTGCAACGGGTGAAGTGCTTATAGGCCGTAACGAGGTTTTACGGATTGAATATCTTGCCAAGCTAAAGGATAAAGGCATTGGTCAGGTTCCTGTGCTCTTCATCGATGGCGTCAACGTCAGTTCTTCCATGCGCGATACATTATTGCTTGACAAGACACAAAATCGGGAAGAGGCCATTATTGAGATATACCGCAGGTTGCGCCCGAGCAGCCCCCTTATCATGGCCGTAGCCGAAAAATTTTTCCAGTCCCTGTTTTTTAATCCTGATACATATGACCTTTCCGAGGTCGGCAGATATAAGATCAACCAGAGACTTAAATTCGATACACCTCTGAGCGTAAAGGTGCTTACGCCTGAAGATATTCTGCATACAGTCAAGGAGCTTGTCAGATTGAAGGATGAAAGGGGCAAGGTTGATGACATAGACCACCTTGGGAACAGAAGGGTCCGGTCTGTCGGCGAGCTGATAGAGAACCAGTACAGGATAGGGCTCGTCAGGATGGAGAGGGCGATCAAGGAGAGGATGACCTTGCAGGAAGTCGGCGCTCTTATGCCGAACGATCTGGTCAACCCGAAGCCTGTAAATTCTGTTATAAAGGAATTCTTCGGTTCCAGCCAGCTTTCGCAATTCATGGACCAGACTAATCCGCTTTCTGAGGTTACGCATAAGCGGAGACTTTCTGCATTGGGCCCGGGTGGCCTTTCCAGGGAGAGGGCGGGCTTTGAGGTACGCGATGTGCATCCAACCCATTATGGCAGGATATGCCCTATTGAGACACCTGAGGGGCCGAATATCGGCCTTATCGTTTCCCTGAGCACATTCGCCAGGGTTAATGACTATGGTTTTATAGAGACGCCGTATCGCATGGTGAAAAATAGAAAGGTGACTGGCGAAGTGGTCTATATGTCAGCGTCCCAGGAAGACCATGAGACAATAGCCCAGGCGTCCGTCAGCCTTGACTCAGCGGGCAGGATCACCGACGATCATGTCGGGGCCAGGATAAGGGGCGAGTTCTTGATGGTGCCAGCCGATGAAATAACGGCAATTGATGTGGCCCCGAACCAGTTGGTCAGCGTATCCGCCGCCCTTATTCCATTTCTGGAAAATGATGACGCAAACCGTGCTCTCATGGGTTCAAACATGCAGCGCCAGGCCGTTCCACTCTTGGTTTCCAGGGCGCCGCTTGTAGGCACAGGCATCGAGGCCCATGTCGCCAGGGATTCTGGTGTTGCGATAATGGCTAAAAGGGATGGCTGGGTGGAGGATGTTGATTCGACGCGCCTTGTTGTCGTTTATGATGAGGATGAGACCGGAGATAAGCCCATTGAGGTGGACATCCATAAATTAAAAAAATTCCAAAAATCCAACCAGACTACTGTTCTCAATCAAAAGCCGCTGGTCAAGCCAGGGCAGAGGATCAAAAAGGGTCAGGTGCTGGTGGACGGGCCTTCTACACATCGTGGAGAGCTGGCATTGGGCAGAAATGTTGTTGTGGCGTTTATGCCATGGCGCGGTTACAATTTTGAAGATGCCATAATAGTAAATGAGCGGATTGCGAAAGAAGACGTTTTTACCTCTGTCCATATAGAGGAGTTTGAGGTAGAGGCAAGGGATACAAAGCTTGGCAAGGAAGAATTGACGCGGGACATCCCGAATGTCGGAGAAGAGGCGCTTAAGGACCTTGATGAAAGCGGCATCGTGCGGTTGGGGGCCGAGGTCAAAGCTGGAGATATACTTGTAGGCAAGGTGACACCAAAGGGAGAGACGTTGCTGTCGCCTGAAGAGAAGTTATTGCGGGCCGTTTTTGGTGAAAAGGCCGGCGATGTGAAGGATACCTCTTTGAGGGTGCCTCCTGGCATAGAAGGGGTCGTCATAGATGCCAAGGTCTTTTGCAGAAAGGGTGTTGAAAAAGATGACAGGGCCCAGGCCATTGAAGATCTCGAGATAGCCGGCATACAGAAAGACCAGGCGGATGAGCTTGGAATTGTCCAGCATGTTACCATAGAAAAATTGGTCAGGCAGCTTACAGGCAAGGTCTTGGCCACTTCTATAAAAGACAGCAGGGGCAACGTGCTGCTTGAGGCAGGCAAGGGAATGACCGCCGGCGACCTCAGAAAAGTGCCGGTATATCGTTTCCAGGAATTGATACTTGAAGGCCAGAAAAGGCCTGATCCTGTCGTGGCTGACATATTGAATTGGTATAATAAGGAAGATGAGCGCATAAGACGGCACTTTGAAGGACGCATAGAACGCCTGAAGAAGGGCGATGATTTGCAGCCAGGCGTCATTAAGATGGTAAAGGTCTATGTGGCCATGAAGCGCAAGCTCCAGGTAGGCGATAAAATGGCTGGCCGGCATGGGAATAAAGGCGTAGTTTCAAAAATAGTGCCGGTTGAGGATATGCCCTATTTTGAGGATGGGACCACGGTTGACATTATTTTGAACCCATTGGGCGTGCCGTCTCGAATGAATATAGGTCAGATTATGGAGGTCCATTTGGGCTGGGCCGCCAAGAATCTTGGTGCCCAGATATCTCGTTTGGCGAGGGAGCACGATATTAAGAAGGTCAAGGCCAGATTGAATGATGTCTTTGGCTCCGATGAAATAGAGTCCGTGTTTGGCAAGATGAGCGATGAAAATCTCAGGAAATTCGCCATTGGACTTGAGCAAGGCATCCCTGTTGCCACACCTGTTTTTGACGGCGCCGATGAGACGGCCATAAAGAAAATGCTTGCCGAGTCAGGGCAGGCCGAATCCGGCCAGGTCACTTTGTATAATGGCCAGACGGGCGAGCCCATATCTGAATCCGTGACTGTCGGGGTCATGTATATGCTCAAACTTCATCACCTTGTTGATGACAAGATACATGCCCGCTCTACCGGTCCTTATTCCTTGGTCACCCAACAGCCACTTGGGGGAAAGGCCCAGTTCGGCGGTCAGCGTCTTGGCGAGATGGAGGTTTGGGCGCTCGAGGCATATGGCGCGGCATATGCCCTTCAGGAGTTCCTCACTGTAAAGTCTGACGATGTGGCTGGACGGTCAAGGATGTATGAAAAGATAGTCAAGGGCAACAATTTCCTTGAGGCGGGGCTTCCTGAGTCATTTAATGTACTCGTTAAAGAGCTTCAGGGCCTATGTATGGATATGGAACTTATTGAATAGAGGTTTATCGAATGGAAGATATCCTTTCTTTTTTTACAAAACCGAAGGACCCTTTAAATTTTAAGGCGGTCAAGGTCTCTATCGCCTCACCTGAAAAGATACTCGAAAGATCCCATGGCGAGGTCAAACAGCCAGAGACGATAAATTACCGTACCTTTAAGCCTGAAAGAGATGGCCTTTTCTGCGCCAGAATATTCGGGCCCATAAAGGATTACGAGTGCCTGTGCGGTAAATATAAGCGCATGAAACACCGTGGTGTGGTATGTGAAAAATGCGGTGTAGAAGTTATAAAGGCGAGCGCCAGGCGTGAACGTATGGGGCATATAGCCCTTGCCGCCCCGGTCGCCCATATCTGGTTTTTAAAGAGCCTTCCGAGCAAGATAGGTTCTCTTCTCGATCTCAGCCTGAAGGAATTGGAAAGGGTCCTTTATTTCGAGTCTCACATAGTGCTCTCTTCCCAAGTCCCCGCTCTTCCCGTCGGCACGATATTGTCAGAAGAGGCCTATGCGGCGAGCATAAAGGATCATGGCGGTAAATTTGAGGTCGGCATAGGCGCCGAGGCCGTTCAGACACTTTTGGGCCAGATGGACCTTGAGGCCCTTTCAACTGATCTCAGGGAGGAGATGCTCAAGACCAAGTCTGATGCAAAGCGCAAGAAACTTGGCAAGCGCCTGCGCGTGGTCGAGGCGTTCAAGGATTCGGGGAACCGTCCTGAATGGATGATTCTGGATGTTATCCCGGTGCTTCCGCCGGACCTGAGGCCGCTTGTGCCCTTGGACGGCGGACGTTTCGCGACCTCTGATCTGAATGATTTGTACCGCCGTGTTATCAACAGGAACAACCGTCTGAAAAGATTGCAGGAACTCGACGCCCCTGAGATAATCGTGCGCAACGAGAAGCGCATGCTCCAGGAGGCCGTGGATGTGCTCTTTGACAACGGGCGCAGAGGGCGCGTTGTGACAGGGCCCAACAAGAGGCCGCTCAAGTCTCTTTCAGACATGTTGAAGGGCAAGCAGGGCCGTTTTAGGCAGAATCTGTTGGGTAAGCGTGTTGACTATTCGGGCCGTACCGTAATTGTTGTTGGTCCTGAACTTAGACTCCACCAGTGCGGTCTTCCAAAGCGCATGGCGATCGAGCTCTTTAAGCCGTTCATATATAATAAGCTCGAGGAAAAGGGTCTTGTGACCACCATAAAGAGCGCAAAGAAAATGGTGGAAAAAGAGGTGCCGGAGGTCTGGGATGCCTTGGACGAGGTGGTAAGAGAGCATCCGGTTTTGTTGAACCGTGCGCCCACACTCCACAGGCTCGGCATCCAGTCTTTTGAGCCCATACTCATTGAAGGCAAGGCCATTCAGCTGCACCCATTGGTTTGTACGGCGTATAACGCCGATTTTGACGGCGATCAGATGGCTGTCCATGTACCCTTGTCTGTCGAGGCGCAGAGTGAGGCAAGGGTGCTTATGATGTCCACGAATAATGTGCTTTCACCAGCGCATGGCGAGCCTATTATTCAGGCCAACCAAGACGTTGTCCTTGGTATTTATTATATGACCAGGCAGCGGCCAGGCGTAAAGGGCGAAGGCAAGGTGTTCGCCTCAAAAGAAGAGGTCATGCAGGCGTGGAACGCGGGCGTCGTTCACCTCCAGGCGAAGATAAGCGTGAGGTTGGGCGGGGAGCGCACAGAAACGACTGTCGGCAGGGTGATATTGTCCGATATTCTTCCTGAATGTGTGCCGTTTTCGTATATCAACAAGATGATGCGAAAGAAGGACATCAATAAGCTGATTGATATAAGCTACAGGCTTGCTGGCGCCAAACAGACGATAATCCTTGCGGATAGATTAAAAGACATGGGCTACAGATTCGCCACATTGGCCGGCATCTCCATCTGCATAAGCAATATGGTGGTTCCCGCAAGTAAGGGGGATATACTGGATAAGGCGCAAAAGGCCGTATCTGAAGTGGATAAGCAGTACAGGGAAGGGCTTCTCACCGACAGCGAGAGATATAATAATGTCATAGATATTTGGACAAGGGCCACGGATGAAGTCGCTCTTGAGATGATGAACGAGATATCTGTTGAGCACTACAAAAAAGTCAGCGGAGAGGTTGAGGCGTCCCCGAGCTTTAATCCTATCTTTATCATGGCGGACTCCGGTGCGAGGGGCAGCAAGGACCAGATAAGGCAGCTTGCCGGTATGCGCGGTCTCATGGCCAAGCCTTCCGGTGAGATTATAGAGACACCTATTCAGGCCAATTTCCGCGAGGGCTTGAGTGTCCTTGAATATTTCAGCTCCACTCATGGCGCAAGAAAAGGTCTTGCCGACACGGCCCTTAAGACAGCCAATTCAGGCTATCTGACAAGGCGGCTTGTCGATGTGGCGCAAGATTCAACGATCTATGAGGATGACTGCGGCACTATAGACGGCATTGAGCTGGAACATCTCATAGAGGCCGGAGAGATTATCCAGCATTTGGGAGAGAGGATATTGGGACGGGTGGCGCTTGTGGATGTCCTCGATCCAGTAACAGGCGAGGTCTTGGTTGGAGCGAACGAAGAGATTGACGAGGAGGCGGTAAAAAGGATAGAAGACGCCGGTATCTCGAGGATCGAGATAAGATCGGTGCTGACATGCAGGTCCCCTTATGGGGTGTGCGCCAAGTGCTATGGCCGTGATCTTGCAAGAGGGCGCTTGGTGGCCATCGGAGAGGCCGTTGGTATTATAGCTGCCGAGTCTATCGGTGAGCCTGGGACACAGTTGACGATGAGGACCTTCCATATTGGAGGCGCAGCTGGCGGCAAGGTTGAGCAGGCCGATATCAGGACCAGGAGCGGAGGCGTTGTGCACTATGAGAGGATAAATGCGGTTCGCAACCCCGCAGGCCGGCTGATTGTGATCAACAGAAACGGCGAGTTTGTCATCAAGTCGCCTGACGGCAGGGAAAGGGAGCGTTACCCTGTAATATATGGCGCTGAGCTTATGCTTGAGGACGGGGCGACGGTAGAGGCCGGACAAAAACTGGCGGAGTGGGACCCCTTTACCAATCCGATTTTGAGCGAGGTTTCTGGAAAGATCAAATTCGGCGACCTTCTAGACGGCGTCACCATCCAGGAAAAGGTTGATCCTGTTACAGGCAAGTCCAGCCGTGTGGTGGTGCAGCAACGGTCCATGAATTACACGCCTCGTATCTCAATTAAGGATGAACGCGGCCGGACATCCAAACTTCCAGGCGGCAAGGGGGACGCCCGCTACCTCCTTCCTGTCGGGGCAATAGTCGTTGTGAATGAGGGCGATGAGATCAAGGCCGGAGAGGTAATAGCCAAGATACCCAGAGAGACTACGAAAACAAAGGATATAACGGGCGGTCTTCCCAGGGTGGCGGAGCTGTTCGAGGTGAGAAAGCCAAAAGAATATGCGGTTATCTCCGAAATAGACGGAGCCGTGTCCTTCGGCAAGGACTTAAAGGGCAAGCGCAGGGTGGTCATAACCCCTGAATTTGGTGAGCCGAAGGAATATCTTGTGCCAAAGGGCAAATATATAAATGTCCACGAGGGTGATTATATACGCGCTGGAGAGCCTCTTATGGACGGCGTCATAAATCCGCATGACCTTTTGAGGATAAAGGGTATAAAGGCCTTGGCCCATTACCTGGTAAATGAGATACAGGAGGTTTACCGTCTTCAGGGTGTCAAGATAAACGACAAGCATATTGAGGTAATGGTCCGTCAGATGGTGCGCAGGGTTAAGATAACAAACGTCGGAGACAGCACCTTCATGCTTGGCGAGCAGGTTGAAAGACACAGGTTTGAAGAGGAAAACGAAAGACTTTTGACTGAAGGCCGCCAGCCGGCGACAGCCGAGCCGATGCTGCTTGGCATAACCAGGGCGTCACTGACAACGGACAGCTTTATCTCGGCGGCGTCATTCCAGGAGACGACCAAGGTCCTTACCGATGCATCTATAGCCGGCAAGGTAGACCACCTCAGAGGTCTTAAGGAGAATGTCATTATGGGCCGCCTAATACCGGCCGGTACCGGGCGTGTCTTTTATGAAGAGAAAGACCGCCGGAAAAGGAGCGGCGCTACGGCGGCATAATATGCAACAGTTTGCGGATATTGCGGATATTCCTCCTGATGTGAGGCCCATATATGAGCGTTTGCGCTCTAAATATTCCCTCGAATTTGATCCGCTGACCGTCAGGGGGAGAAGGTTCAATTTTTTACACCTAAGTGATATAGAGCCCCTGATAGGGGACAAAGATGTCTTCGCCGACACATCCGACTTTCCGTTTTGGGTTAAGATATGGGAGGCCTCTATAGTGCTTGCGGATTTTATGGCGAGGTTGCCGGTAAATCATGCCAGCCGTGTACTTGAGCTTGGGGCGGGTCTCGGGGTCGCCGGATTGGTGGCCGCTGGTTTTGGCCACAGAGTTACCATAACCGATTATGAAGATGAGATACTTGATTTTCCCAGGGTGTCGGCAGCCGTCAATGGCTGCGATGGGGTGCTGCCTGTTAGGCTCGATTGGCTTGCTCCATGCGATTTAGGGTTATTTGATGTCATAATCGGCTCGGAAATCTTGTTCAACTCCAGGTTCTTTACCCCACTTCTAAATGTGTTTGAAAGATATCTCGCCCCTGATGGTGTTGTGTACCTCGCCCACGATGCAAGACGGAAAAGTCTTGGCGGGTTTCTTAGGCTTTGCGATGGTTCCTATGACATAGCGGTTAAGCGGCGCAGGTTTCATTCAGCAGAAGAGTCATTCGAGATAATCCTTTCAAGATTTGCCCCAAAGAAAAATAACCCCTTTTCGTCGTCGTCAGTTAGCCTTTAAGGTGTATGGATCGTGATGAGGTATCCTGCATTATAGGCGGTCATGGATGGCCTTTTTACTGCAGCCTTGGCCCCTCCATTGATAGGATGCCGCTCAGGAAAGGTTAGGGTGCAAGAAGCCGCCCGTCTCGGCTTAATAAGTTATGGAGCAAGAGAGTCTATTTGTTGTGTCCTGACAGTTCAAACGAGGCGCAACTGCCTGAGCCGCACGATCTTTGTTGTATGGTTTGAGCGGGCTGGGCTGCTTGATTCCTGTCTCCATCGGTTACGGTAGCATTTGGTGCGCTCATAAGTCTTTGCACATCAGGGCTTTGACATCTAGGGCACCGCACGCTTGTTATCTCGGCCTTGCTCATGAGCAGAAGTTCGAATGCGGAATTGCAGCTTTTGCATATAAATTCATGAATGGGCATGGTTTTCTCCTCATAAAAAAGGGGAGGCATAAATAAATGCCTCCCCTTTAAATAATGCTTATTTTATTAGTTCTTTTTTATTTCTAACCCGTCCGGTTTAGAAATAGACCTCAAAGGTCATATAGGCGTTGTCCATACGACTAACCGCCGGCTCACCCATGTAAGAAGCATTCGATGGATCTCTGAGGCTGTCGACATCCATTGGTTTGCCTACCCAGCTTCCACTTCCTGTGTAGTTGATCCAGTAATACTGATATCCGGCCCTTATGAACGCCCTTCCAAATTTTGAAACGGGTGTCTCGGGCAGATCCCATATCCAGTACAGCTCGGCCACATGGCCGCGGGTCGCAAGTTTTGAAAGATACAGATCATCCGACGCCGGTGTGAAGTTGATCCAGTAGCGTGAGCCGTAGTTGTACTCAAGGCCGACCTTGCTGTTAAGCTGCTCGACAGGGACTCTGAAGCCTGTATATGCCGCCCAGCCCCAGTGTTGCTGATTTTCCCCAGGGTTGTTGAGCAGGCCGTAGCCGCCCTGACCTTGTGATGGGTCGGCTGGATCAATAAGGCCAATAAATTGTCTGCTTACGCCGCGCGGGTCTGTATGGCTCAAGCCGCCGCTTACGAAGTAGTCGATTCCAAAGAGCTTGTGCATGAACACACCCGACAGATGATAGATGTCACCCAGGTTGTTTGAAGGCTCATTGGGCATGCCCCAAATATTGGTATTCTCCATTATGTCCGGTACGTCGCCAGCCTTGAACAACTGGATGTTGGCGAACATGTCGCGGTCAGGATCATCAATTACATCCCAGCTTAATCCATAGAGATCAACATTGTCTATCTTTGGCTGTCCGGGGATACCCTGGAAACCTGTCTGATAGCCGCGGCCATAGCAGAATCTGATCTTGCCCGGGAATGGATCGAAGTAGGCGTAACCGCCGCTTATGCCGTCAAAGGTCCAGTCAACACCTAGGGCCACGGGGGTTGCGTAGCGGTGCAGCAGATTCAATCTGAGCTGCTCCGGCGGGCCGTCAACCGTCGGTCTGCGGCCAACAGAGAGCCATATCGGGTATCCGCCGATGTTGGCCCAGTTTACATAGGCCATCTCGACCCTTACTGTATTGTCATTGGGTCTGCGGCTTATGTTCGGGTCCCAAACGAAGCCGTTGTTTGCGAAGAACGGGGCGGCCGTTGCGTTGGCCGTCTCCATGCCCCATATCTTGTACATGGCAA
>JAJYLJ010000042.1 GCA_021787835.1 Deltaproteobacteria bacterium
TTACAAGTTTTTCAATGAGGCCGAGCTGCTGCTCATACCATTTTAAAAAATTCAGCGCCGGTTCATTTTTACCCAATATATTGCCAAAGGCCTGTACTTCTCTTTCAAAGCTGGACATCTTATAGAATCTGGGCCTCAAGGATCCGTATGACCTCAAGAGCGGACCTGTTCAGAACGACTATTCTTTTGATATCGCGTTTAATCTGAATCGTATGGCCCATGGCGTCAGTGACTGTCTGCGACCCCTGGCCAAAGACGCAATCAGCTCCTAAAAACAATAAAATACTAAGGAGATACAAAAGATTGTTGTAAAATCGCATAATTTTAGTAACACTTTTTTAATTTTTGTGTAACGAATATTACCTAATAAATTAAACATGTCAAGCTGGGATTGGCTGATAAGGGCAGAGGGGATGATTCCCTTACATTTAGGCTATAACCCATTAACATAATATGAAAATTAGTTTTTTTGTTGTCTCATTTTTAAAGGGAAAGGGATACTCATGCAGGTTGTATGTGTAAAAACAACACTGTTCAGCGATCAGAGGCTATGGACATCGGGTCTGAGGAAAAAACCAATATTTTTAACGCGCCCAATTACCTTGAAAATTTCATCCAGTCCATATTCGACTGCCTTCAGGACAAGAGGGCCATAGTTCCGGGAGGGGACGGGCGCTACAAGCAATACGCCTAAGGATATAGCGATAAAACCCTTTTTCATCCAATTACTCCTCTTAGCCCCATGCCAAGCCCGGGTGTCATACAAAGATCTCATCAATTATTCCCCTGCAAGATGAAACGCACCACCAGAATGGCCTTGGACGTGACAGGTCGCCCCTCATGGATCGCAGGTGAGAAGCTCGATTTCTTAAGGGCCTCAACCGCGGCCCCGGCAAACCCATACCCTGGGTCATCGACTACCTCCACATCATCGTTGATCCCTTTCTTGACATGGTCTTGGCAAACATCCATACTTTAATAGTTACTCCGCTGACATGAGGTAATCATCATGATAAGAAACGCTGTCGCCGCAAACCGGTTTTACGATGGAGACCCAAAAAGATTAAGACATGAGCTCGGCAGGCTCGTGGGGCCCTTAAAAGATGTAAAACCAGCCCTGGCGGTGATAGCGCCCCATGCCGGCTACATGTATTCAGGGCATACGGCGGCTGCGGCGTATGCAAGGGTTAACGTGCCTTCAGCCTGCGTCGTCATAGGCCCCAACCATACCGGCCTCGGAAGCCCAGCAGCGATAATGTCAGGGGGCTATTGGACCATGCCTATGGGCACGGTACCAGTTGAAGAAAAACTTGCAAACGATGTACTCGCAAGATCCAGGCAGCTCAAAAACGACATCCAGGCCCACCTTTACGAACATTCCATCGAGGTCCAGATTCCGTTTCTCCAATACCGCCAGCCAAATCTAAAAATAGTGCCTATCTGTTTAGCCGGTCTTCCCTATCAGGCGTGCGAAGACATAGGGCGCTCGATCGCAGGGGCCATAGAGACCTTCGAAGAACCGGTACTATTGATAGCTAGCACCGACATGAGTCACTATGAACCAAAGAATCAGGCCGAAAAAAAGGATAGGTTGGCCATAGAGCGGATTCTGGCCCTGGACCCGCAAGGTCTGTTTAACACCATATTTGAAACAGGGATATCCATGTGCGGAGTAATACCAACAACTGTAACGCTCATCGCCGCTATGGCCCTCAACGCCGAAAGGGCCGTGTTGGTCGATTATTCCACGAGCGGAGACACGACTGGCGACTATCAAAGTGTGGTCGGTTATGCAAGCATTATAATCGACTGAGGCCTAAAGAAAACCAATAACTTGACTTTTGGCCGCTCTGATTTTATAAGAGATGACACTTAAAGTTGGTGGGGGATCGTCTAACGGCAGGACAGCAGACTCTGACTCTGCTTATCGGGGTTCGAATCCCTGTCCCCCAGCCATTTCTCAAACAGAAACCCATCCCTCAGGAAAATAACCTGTCCAAGAATACAACCCCCCGCAGATGACCCCATATGGGAAGCAATGAAAAATAACTGGCAGACATCAAGACGATCAGGCACTGGACAGCCCTGTATCTCAATTTGCTTATCAGGCCCTGAAAATCACCATTTATAAATTTATATAATACATAAAGACCGGCGATTGTGCTTGAGGCCATGACCGATATATCCAAAAACGGCAAGACCCAGACCGGAATGGAGAAGTGCAGACCGAGCATGAAATCCAAACCAAATTGCCTCCCTATCGTAGGCAGAAAATCTGACGCATGGGAAAGCATATAGTCGAGCCTTTCAATCAGTTCGCCGGCAAAGGCCATTGGGACAAATATGGGCACCATTGGAGAAAATCTGCCGAAGGCCTCGTCTTCGGTTACTCCAAACGTGTAGGCCCCTACCCTTATATAGGACAGCGCATATAAAAACCCCAATAATAGGAACAACGAAAAAACAGCCATATTGCACACCATCCCGCCTTGGCACATGGCCTTGATATCAAGCGGGCCGTGATTCACAAACCTGGCTAGCTGCGACCCCATCAAAAAAGGTATGATAAACGAACAAGTTATGAATCTGCCCTTATTCAGGATCAATTCTGAAAACGGGCTTCTGAGATTGAGCCTCGGAGAGTCCTTGTCACATAGCGCGACACAGCGGCCGCAAACGAGGCAGTCAAGATTGTTGTGGACCCCAAAGGCCCCAAGATACACAGGGCAGCCGTAGGTGCCTTCACGCCCTCGCTTGCACGCGAAGGTCTCGCAACCCCTGCACTTGTCGTGATCGGGCCTGAATTCCACAATTGCAAGCGTGGCCCCCACCCCTGTCATTCTGCCCATAGGACAAAGATATCTGCACCATGCCTGAAGCGGAAAAAATACAGAGCTGATCGTTGCCCCCAGGAGTATGGAGAGTATCAAAAAGGCCGTCGCTCTTGGGGAATCTTTTATTCCTGTGCTCTCCTCAAGCCATATAATCAAGGCAAAGAGACCGACGGCCCAATATATCCCATATTTATTGAAGGATTTTGGTATCGGACGGTAACGCACAAGCCCAAGTTTTTGAATAACCCGCCCAATTCCTGGGAAAGGACAAAAACCGCACCACATCCTGCCAAGAAAGAACCAGCTAAAGATCAGAAATGGCCACCAGATACCCCACGAAAGAAATATGGCGCAATTTTTTCTGGGATCCTGCGGCCCGAACAGACCGGAAAAGATGATGAACGTAAAGGCTATATCTCCAAAGGTGCGGATGGACGCATGGACCCTTCGGTCTCTGAAGACGGCCTTCAATAGAGGGAAAAGCCTGAAAAGATCGAGCCGGTCATCAGGATCGACATCAAAAAGGATCCTTAAAATGCGCCTTATCAATAAAAAAATCCTTTCAATCTGGCAAAAGCTACCGCTTATCTTTATTTTATAATAAAATGCCCAATTAATGATGTCTTCAGCCAACTAAGAGGGCGGCACAAGACCCGAGTCCGCGCCATCCTTTCCGGATGGCGGATATCATGAGCAACTGGCACTGAAGGCACTACAGAACTACTGTCAGCGCCAATGATATCTCAATGCCTTATTTCATCTAAAATTATATAATAGCATATCAATTCTTATAAATGTGTTACGATTATTTTATAAAAGATTCACTGGATCTACATCTACTTCTACAGTAACGCCTCTTGGAACCAAACCGTCGGATTTTAAAAGCAACTCGGCGCATAAGACCCTCAAATCCGACATGCGCTCGGATCTTAAAAGCATCTGCCAGCGCAATTTATCTTTTATCTTGGCCCTTGGAGCCGGTGAAGGCCCAAAAATATCCGCTTTTAAACCAAGGTGCGCCGGAATGATCTTTCTTGCCACATCGGCCAGACTCGATACCGTCTTTTCCATTATTTCTTTATTTTTACCGGAAAATCTGAAATTTATCAATCTACTAAAAGGTGGATAGCACATTTTTTTTCTAAGTATTACTTCTTTTTCATAAAATCTCTGATAATCATGGCTTGCCGCACATTCAAGGGCATAATGATCAGGCATTAAGGTCTGGATCAACACCCTGCCGGGCCTTGCCCCCCTGCCCGCCCTGCCCGCTACCTGCGCAATGAGCTGAAAGGTATGTTCGGCTGCCTGATAGTCGGGAAAGTTCAAGGATAAATCGGCCCATATCATCCCTACCAAGGTAAGCCTTGGGAAGTCATGGCCTTTGGTAACCATCTGAGTGCCCACCAATACGTCAATGCGTCCCTCCTGGAAATCCATCAACACACCTTCGGCATCCTTGCGCCTCCGGATCATGTCTCTATCCAGCCTGGCGAGCCTGGCCCCAGGGAAGAGACCGGCAAGGTCGGATATCAGCCTCTCGGTGCCATATCCAGAGGCCTTTACGGCATGACCTCCACAATTTGGGCATAGTGGCATGGCAGGGGAAAGGCTGCCGCAGTAATGGCAGACAAGTGAGCCGTCCGGCATGGAACCGCGGCCGCAGGCGGCCGCAGGGCCCGTCTTATCGCTGGCTGCGACGGCTCTATGCCAAGTAAGGCTCACATCACAGCGAGGGCACTTAAACACGTAACCACAGTCAGGACAAAAGACAAATGTAGCAAAACCGCGCCGGTTCAAAAAGAGCAAGACCTGCTCGCCCCGCCCGATGGTCTCGCCTATCGCCTCCTTGAGCTCATCAGTAAGCCAGCCCGGGTTCTTCTTATCCGGTCTATCAGACCCCGCCTTTACCGTCTTCTTCCGCCTGTCAATGATGGCCACCTCTGGCATCGGCCTGTCTTTAACCCTCTTCTTCATGGTTATAAGGTGATAGCGCCCAGCCAAGGCCTTGTTGTAGCTTGCTATTGACGGAGTTGCAGATCCAAGTATCACCACGGCACCTGACATGCTGGCCCTTAATACAGCCAAATCCCGCGCATTGTATCTGAATCTATCCTCCTGCTTGTAAGACGTATCATGCTCTTCATCCACGACGGCAAGACCCAGATTGTCCATGGGAGCAAAGATGGCGGAACGCGTACCGATTACTATGCGGCCTTTCCCGCCCTTGATCCGCAACCACTGATCCCGACGCTCCCATTCCGTAAGGCCGCTGTGAAGTACTGCAACATCGCCGCCGAATCTCGAAACAAACCTACCCACAGTCTGTGTGGTCATGGCTATTTCAGGGACCATAAATAAAACACCCCTGCCTTGAGCAAGACACCTTTGAGCGGCCCTCAAATAGACCTCGGTCTTCCCGCTTCCCGTGACCCCGTGGAGCAGTACGGGACTGTAAGAACGCCTTGATATGACTGCCTCTATATACTCAAGGGCGGCAACCTGCTCCCCGTTCAACTCAATCTCAACATCATCCTTCCATGCGGAAAACTCTGGAGACCTGGAACATCCAGACCTTGACCCTGCTATCTTGGCTATACGTTTCGATCTAGACGAAAGAAAACCAGGAGGCAGGGCCTCTTCGATGACCTTGCCAATGGGATAAAAATAATAAGATGACATCCAGGTAAAAAATTTTAGCAATGTTTCTGAGATAAAGGGGGTTTCATCAATGACCTTTATAACCTCCTTTATCTCGCACGACGGGTGGAGATGAGTGGAGCCCCAGGCTATGCCTATCATGTTCCTTGGTCCTACCTGAACCAAGACGCGGCCGCCCCTTGGAGGTGTGGCTGCGGCAGGGCTTAAGGCATATGTGAGCCCACGCTCAATGGGAAGCGGGAGGACAACGTCTATCAGGCGTCTGTTTTTATCGCGCATCAACCAAGGTTCTTTCAAGGTCCTTTAAAAATTCTTTGCAAGCCCCTTCAGAAAGGCCTTGAAAGGTCCACCGACCTCCTGGTGTTCAAGGGCAAAGGTGACAGTTGCCTGAAGATACCCCAGCTTATCGCCCGCATCGAATCTCCTGCCATTGAACTCATAGGCATACAGCGCCCTTTCCTTGCGGAGCGTATCAAGGGCGTCGGTAAGCTGTATCTCTCCTCCGATTCCGGGAAGCGTCCTGCGGAGGCAGCCATAAACCTCTGGCCGCAGGCAATAACGGCCTATTATGGCAAGATCCGATCTTGCAGTGCCTGGCGCTGGTTTTTCAATTAGCCTTTCAATGCGGTACACGCCAGGCTCTATCTCCTCGCCCTCCACAATACCGTATCTATGCGCCTCTTTTAACGGAACCTTTTGAACGGCCACTATAGACTCATCAAGACGCTCAAAGACCTTAAGCATCTGATAGACGCATGGCACATCTGAATCCACAAGATCGTCACCAAGCACAACTACGAATGGTTCGTTTCCGACCACGGTTTCAGAGACCATAACCGCGTGCCCGAGCCCGAGAGGTTCTTTCTGGCGGACCGAGACGACATTTATAAGCCTCGAGATATTACGCACCTCGCGAAGAAGATCAAACTTACCCTTCTGTGCAAGATACGTCTCGAGCTCGAATGAGTAATCAAAGTGATTCTCGATAGCCGCCTTGCCGGCCGAGGTAACAAGCACCACCTCTTTTATTCCGGAAGCCACCACTTCTTCAACAATATATTGAATTGTAGGCCTATCCACCACTGTGAGCATCTCTTTAGGGATAGCCTTTGTAGCGGGCAGAAATCTCGTCCCAAGCCCTGCAACAGGCACAACCGCCTTTTTAACTTTCATATCCAGACCTCCCTCCCCCTAATACTAAAATAACTTAACGCCCAATCCTAACCCCGCCCAATAGCCGCAAAACCAACCAACTTTTCATACAGGCCTTGGCTTCATTCTAACTACTATAAATCCATGGGAAAGACATCTAAAAAAACAACCTTGCCGCCGTAAACAAGCCTTGCATTATCTCGTCCTCTGGTCAAAGCTCAACCATCAGAAAAAATTGCATTCTTCGCCATTTCAAGCGTCTTAGAGCCAAGATAGAACCTCTTGTTTTGAAATTTGTCTAGAACAGACAATCTATTCCTGGCATCCGCCGCCGCGTTGACTTGATTGCCTTCCAACTCCCACAAAAGATGCCCTATATTATCAAAGATAATAATCGCCTGGTTTTCAGATAACGGCAAAGACAACTTGAAAGGCATATATAAGCCATAACATCACAATAACTTAATATCTTGTAATTTTCTTTTGGTATTTTTCTTGACATATTTTATTGGTATCTTTCTTGACATATATCAATCCTGTTCTTATCTTTAATCCAAAGAAAAGATAAGTTTTAAATAAGGGAGGTGAAAAACAAAAATTCTCTTTTGGCCATGAAAAAGTTATTCGGCTCTACACATGATAACCATGATAACAGAACAAAGACACCAAGAGAACACCGCTGCCGCAAACACATCCTCCATTATATATTGGGGGGAAATACTCGCAAATCTCTAAACCACGGTCCATAGTTTCCCCTTGTTAGAATATGTCCGCAATATTATAGAGTATGGCAGTTTTCTTGCCGTGTTGGATTCTGGCAAGATAAAGGCGATAGATAAGATATTTGTTAAAAAATTTTTATGAACTGTAATTCAACTTTATAACTTTATGGAATTTATCTATTATAGATAACTTGTAAAAACCGTTGACTTTTCGAGAGTTAGTTTTACCATATGAATGAAGATTCATTTATAATGAAAAACAAATTTTAGAGGTGTCGCCATGGAAAAGAATTTTGCATTTACTCAGACCATATCACAACGGCGAGCCATCATCTCTTCCTGCCAAAGCGGGAGATGGTTTATCCTCGCCACTGTACTTTTAGGCGCCACCATGTCTGCTCTGGACGTAAGTATTGTAAACGTGGCCATGCCGGCCATGAAGAGGATGTTTGAAGTCTCAATGGAAACCATAGAGTGGGTGGCTATAGCATATATGCTCACGCTAACCATCTTCCTGCCGCTGTTTGGAAGACTTGCCGATATGTACGGAAGATACAAACTATATAACGCAGGCTTTTTCATTTTTTCCATAGGTTCTGTCCTTTGCGGCCTGTCCCCAAGCGCCGGCTTCCTGATAGGCTCCCGCGTATTGCAAGCAATAGGCGCAGGACTTCTCCAGGCCAACTCAGTAGCGATCATAACACACGCATTTCCTGCACATGAAAGAGGAAAGGCGATAGGCATCCAAGGGGCCGTACAGGCTATCGCCATGGGTATTGCGCCATTTTTGGGCGGAATTCTAATCACCGCGGTGGGATGGAGGGCCATTTTTTATGTAAATATCCCGATTGGCATACTCGGTACCCTGGCGGCCATGTTCATTCTTCCAAAGAACGAGAAAAAAACAAAGGAACCCATTGACTATCTTGGAGCGGCCCTTTTTGCATCCGGACTCGCCTGCCTTCTGCTGGGCCTTAATAAGATAATCAAGCTAGGATGGGAATCTCACACGGTGATCGCCTATTTCATATGCGGCTTTATTCTGCTCTCCATCTTCGTGATCACTGAACTCAAGGTAAGACATCCGCTTATCGATCTGAAGCTCTTAAAAAACTCCGCTTTCCTTTTAGGCAACATAAGCGGGATGTTCTCGTATTATGTCCTGTTCGCAGTAATGTTTCTGATGCCGTTCTACCTGGAAAGGGTATGTGGCTACAGAGTTACGCTAACAGGCCTTCTCTTGACGTCTCTCATGCTGGCCATGGCGGTAACGGCCCCATTATCTGGGTATGTCTCCGACAAGTACGGTTCAAGGATAATAACCACCTCAGGGATGATCATCTCAGCTATAGCCTGCGCTCTATTGTTTTTCATGGGAGAGTCGCCGCACATGCCAAGCCTGGTTGGCATAATGATGCTGCTTGGGCTTGGAATGGGCATTTTTATCCCCTCTAACAACAGCGCGATAATGAGCACCGCCCCTAGTGAAAAACTGGGGATAGCAGGGGGCCTCTTGAACATGACCCGTTCCCTTGGACTCATCTTCGGCGTCAACATATCAGGAATAATATTCACGACCCTGGAGCATAATTACCTATCGGAAGAGGGCTTTATGAACGCAAGCAGGATATTCAGTAATTCAAATATCCCAATGCTCGTTAAAGACGACGCCTTTATGCATGGCTTTACAATGGTTATTCTGAGCCTGATAGCGGTCAATGTCCTCGCAGCGTTCATCTCAGCCCTCAAGAAAGGGGAGATGGCCGGTGTCGTTGACCACGACATGACTGGAGCAGTTGTAATTTCATCGGGCTTCTTTAATGGCTTCAGCCAGGAAATAACCGGAATGACCATAGTGACAACCGTCCTTTTGCTCGCCGTGTACACCGGTATCTTCGCCATCGCCAGGCTTCGTCCAAGCGGAGTCATCGACATCGCCCCGAAAGGCATATCCAGCCTTGCCGAACTCGACCATAAGCATGGACCGCCAGCTCTTGATCCAAAAAGCCTGGCCCTCCGGTACTATGTAAACAAATATCACGATAGCAATGTTTCAATAGATATAAGACCCTATGGGATCAACAAAGAGGAGGCCGACGTAAGAAAATACGGATTCCTCGTCAAAAGATTGATCGTCAAGGGCGACAAAGTTACAGAAAAAAGGAGGGGTATGGGACAATGGGCAATTGATGAATTATTTTTAACGAATTGAGACAGCACGAATTTCTTCGGTTTTTTAATTTAGCAAGCGTGTAAGGGAGTGTAAAAAATGAACGACAAATTATTGCAATTTCCTCATCCATTCTTTTCGGCACGTCCGACATGGAAGTGGTTTATACTTTTAAACGTGCTGATAGGCGCTACAATGTCAGCGCTGGATGTGAGCATAGTCAACGTGGCCATGCCAACCCTCAAGACCGAGTTTAATACCTCAATGGCCACTATTGAATGGGTGGCTATGGCCTATATGCTTACGCTGACCGTTTTTCTACCGTTTTTTGGAAGACTGGCCGATATACTTGGCAGATCAAAGCTCTACAATACGGGTTTTGTCATCTTTACGATCGGATCTTTGTTCTGCGGAATGTCAACCTCGTCCGCCTATATCATAATAGCCCGTATCGTCCAGGCGGTTGGCGCCGGACTATTGCAGGCCAATTCGGTCGCACTGATCACCCAGGCGTTTCCTGGCAATGAACGCGGCAAAGCCATCGGCATCCAGGGCGCCGTCCAGGCGATAGCCATGGCGGTCGGCCCCTTTGTAGGCGGAGTCCTCATATCCACTATCGGATGGCGTTCAGTCTTTTATGTAAACATTCCGATTGGCATACTGGGCACAATCGCAGCCTTATTCATACTTCCGCCCAATATAACGAGCGAGAAAAGAGAGAAGATCGACTACCTTGGAACGGCCCTCTTCGCCTCCGGTCTTGCATTTCTGGTATTGATGTTCAACGAAGTAGTAAAATTGGGATGGGGTTCGACCACCATCCTTACATATGGCGCACTGTCCTTTGTCCTGCTAGGGCTGTTCGTCATTACGGAATTGAGGGTTGAGTCTCCGCTAATCGATCTCAAACTGTTCAAGAACGCCACGTTCCTTATAGGCAATCTGACCGGCATGATGTCCTACTATGTCCTGTTCGCTGTTTTGTTCTTGATGCCTTTCTATCTTGAGAAGGTGCTTAATTTAAACGCGGCCCTGACCGGTGCGCTTCTGACACCCATTCCTCTTGCCATGGCCCTTGTCGCCCCATTCGCAGGCAATATTTCCGATAAATATGAATCCGGAACAAAACTAATGACGGCTGGCGGAATGCTGGTGTGCAGTCTGGCCTGCCTCGCGCTGCTGTTTGTCGGAGCCCAGGCGCACTTGATGATATTGGTCAGTGAATTGATAGTTTTGGGTATCGGAATGGGCATGTTCACCCCTCCAAACAACAGCGCCATAATGGGCGCCGCCCCAAGGGACAAACTTGGTCTTGCCGGAGGTATCTTGAACATGATGAGGTCCTTGGGACTGATCCTCGGAGTAGACATTTCGGGCCTTGTATTTTCAACACTTGAACATGACTATCTGTCCAATCATGGATTTGGGAATGTCTCACACATCTTTAAAAGCACGCAAATCCCGATTGACATAAAGGATCACGCATTTCTGCAGAGTTTTATAGTCGTTATCGGTGTGCTGTTGGTCATGAATTTGGTTGCCGTTGTTCTCTCCATCACCAAGAGCAAAGGCAAGGTTGACGCCGAGGCTCTAGCGGCCGCAAAGGAATTTGAAGGTGTCTAATTTATAAATTTAAGTTCTAACTTTATTAAAAGCCTCCGGCCATACGGAGGCTTTTAATATTTTTTAACACTGCCATTGAGCTGCAAATAACAAATAAAAAGAAACTGTGGGATAATTTAAGACGCTTAAGATGCTTTAAGCAGGCAATTGCCGAACGACTTTCAGGAAGGACTTTCGATCTTTTCCAGTATAGATGTATCTATCTCATATCCGAAACTCCAGTGCACCTTTCTTATGAATTGCTTTATATCCTGCAACTCCATCGACTTCTCAAAGAATATCTTTTTGGCCCCGCTCTCGGTTTCAATGAGCAAGTAATAACTTGCCCCGAATATTTTTAATAGGCACCATATGCCTATGCCGAACATCAGCCACAGAATTATTGGGATTAGCTGAAGCGTGACCCTGTCTGGCTCGATAATTACAGGCAGCGCCCCTCCAGGGCTTGCAAGCAATGCAACAGTGAGTCCTATGCCGCCCATCATTATAAGAATAAAGCCCGAGCAGAATTGGAAGAATGGGTTGCCTACGCGTGTGTCATAGTCAAGCTTGATGGTCCGCACTTGCTCGCGCGGAATAGCTATGACTGTCTTTTCTCCATCTATTTCTCTAATCATCGCGCCAGAGATTTCGATTCTTGAGCATATTATATGGTCGGAGTCATTTTTCATGATCGCGCGTGGCTCATGTACCATCCAAGATATTAAACGGCTTTCAATGATCATCTCTTATCTATATTCTAAACTTACGCTATTTCTTGTCTTGCGCAAGATAGGAATACGGCTAAAAATTAGTTTGATTATATTTTATAGACTCAGCATTGAAAGGATGCAACTGTCATGCGCTAAAAAATCAACTACTCGATCAAGCTTTCCTATGAGTAATCTTTTTAGTACGGCCATGACGCCCTTGCTCCTAACATGGCGTATTTCCGCGATCCTTGACAACCATGACCAAATTAAATAAATTTATTATTTTCAACAAGCGCCGCAAGGCTTAATAGGGAACCCTGTTAGAATCAGGGACGGGCCCGCCGCTGTGACCGGGGACGAAAGCCGCATAACAACCACTATCCTTTTTTACATCGTGGTTCTATTACATTGGATGGGAAGGTGCGGTCAACCAGAATGATCCGGGAGTCAGAAGACCTGCCTGTTGAGCGTCACTTTTTACGAGGCCGGCTGAAGGGATATCCAGACATCCCTCGCGCGAGTGACATATATATTGATCGCTGGATAATTAAGGGCTGTCCCGGATCTAGCCGCCTTAAACGATAAAGGCGTTGATCCGGGTTTTTTATTTTTTGCCGCCAGACGGACAGATAGAGCCTCACTCGAAAAAGAGTGCAATTGACCGTTATATTCTCGCTGGAAATAAGGCTTTTAAGGCCCCTATAAAAGACATGCGATCAATCAAAAAGGTGCAAGAATGACGACGAAACGCAAGGCGATTATCGTATAAATGAAGGCTTTTCTTATCGCCGGCACACACAGCGGCTCGGGAAAGACCATTGTGACCATGGGGGTCATGGCCGCCCTTGTGAACATGGGCCTAAAGGTACAGCCATTTAAGTGCGGGCCTGACTTTATAGACCCTACCCTTCACCGCTTAATTACAGGCCGCACATCCAGAAATCTGGACCTCTGGATGTGCGGCGACGCATTCGTGGCATATACATTTTCGACGCATGCCGCAAAAGCCGATGTGGCCGTTGTCGAGGGGGTAATGGGTCTTTTCGACGGCGGCACATCAAGCAGCGCCTCCCTTGCCAAGTCTCTCGGGCTTCCAGTAATCCTCGTGATTGACGTGCGCTCCTGCGCAGAGACCGTAGCAGCGGTTGTAAAGGGCTTTGAGGCGTTTGACCCAGGCCTTGTCCAGGGCGTAATCTTTAACCGCGTGGGCAGCCGACGTCACCTTGAACTCTTGAAAGACTCTGTAACGAGGCATTGCGCCACCCAGATTGTCGGCTACCTTCCGAGGGATATAGACTTTGAGATGCCAAGCCGCCACCTGGGCCTTTTTATGGGCGATGAGGCCCCGATAGACAAAAATGCAATTAAAAAACTTAAAAATACCGTCTCTGAGTGCATTGATATTAAAAAGCTTCTTTGCCTTGAAGCCGCTCCGCGCCAACTTGAAACGGCAAAGCCCGAAGGTGTTAAGGCGCTGTCAAGACAGAAAATGGGCCTTGGCGTTGCAAGAGATGAGGCCTTTTGTTTTTACTATGAAGATAACCTTGATATCTTTAGAAAAATGGGGGCTGAAATAATCGAATTCAGCCCGCTTCATGACGCATCATTGCCGGACGGACTAAACGCCATATATCTTGGCGGCGGCTATCCTGAGCTCTATGCGGAAAAACTCTCCCTAAACCACGGCATGCTTTCATCCATCAAGGATTGGTCTTCAAGGGGCGGCTTTATATATGCCGAGTGCGGCGGATTCATGTACCTTACAGAAGGCATAGAGACTACCGACAAAAAATTTTATCCAATGGCCGGAGTCTATCCTGTAAGGGCGAGCATGAAGGGCAGGCTCTCGGCCCTTGGATACAAAGAGATATATCTTGCAGGGGAGACATTCTTCGGCAGGACGGGCACCGTGCTTAAAGGGCATGAATTCCATTATTCCGTGATTGGCGAGATGCCTTCTTCTGTAAAACGCGTGTTTAAACTAGCCGACGGCGGGCGTGAAGGCCACTTAATAAAAAATACCCTCGGAACCTACGTGCACATCCATTTCGGGGAAACGCCCTGGGCCGTTCGGAATTTCACAAAATCATGTGTGGAGGCCGCTTGTGGCGATTAAACCCTATCTTTTACGGCCTGAAGACATTGAAAAAGAGAGCTTCAGGATAATAAAGACGGAACTCGGACAGACGTCCTTCAACACCGCCGAACTCACCGTGGCCATGAGAATAATTCATGCGACAGGAGACGTATGTCTGGCTGAAATGATAAGATTTCATCCGCAGGCCATTGACGCAGGGATAAGGGCCATCAGGACCGGCAAGGACATCCTTGTTGATGTTAACATGGTGGCCGCCGGCATAGACAAGAAAAGACTATCCCATTTCGGAGGCAAGATCATCTGCCATATTTCTAACCCAGCCGTTTCGGAACTAGCAAGGCTTGAGGGGCGCACCAGGGCCGACGTCGCTATAGAAATGGGGATGCATCAAAACATAGGCATGGTAGCCATTGGAAACGCCCCTACCGCGCTTTTAAGGATCATAGAGATAATGGATCGTGGCGCAAATGGCGCCATGATAGCAGGAGTGCCTGTCGGCTTTGTAAATGCGTCTGA
>JAJYLJ010000043.1 GCA_021787835.1 Deltaproteobacteria bacterium
GCTCGGGACGTCAATAAGTTCCGCAAGCCTTGCAATAAAGGCCTTGCGCGGGATATCTTGAGCTCCCAGGCTTATCAGGTGTCTTGTTGTCACTTGGCAGTCGATCATCTGGAAGTCCCAGGCGTCAAGCTGCCCGACGAGTTTGACAAACGCGGTCTTTGAGGCGTTGTCAACACGGCTGAACATGGATTCCCCAAAAAAGACTCTGCCTATCGCCACCCCGTAAAGTCCGCCGGCAAGCCTTTCATCAAGCCACGCCTCTGCGGAATGAGCTATCGCTTGTCTGTGTAGCTCTGAATAGGCCGTAATCATCTCATTGCTGATCCATGTCTCATCCCCTGCATGAATTCTTACTTCAGCACATAGCCTAATCACCTCATTAAATGCCTTGTCAAGGGTGATTTTGAATCTGCCCTGCCTTATGATCCTTCCAAGCCGTCTTGAGACGTGGAGTTTTTTGGGCTCTAGGATGAGCCTTGGGTCTGGCGACCACCAGAGGATAGGCTCTCCTGGATTGTACCATGGGAATATCCCATGACGATAGGATGAGACGAGCCTTTCAATGCTGAGGTCTCCGCCCACGGCGATAAGGCCGTCAGGGCGTGCAAGGTCAGGAGATGGGAATATTGGGGAAGGCCCCAACAGATAAACAGGCATGTGGGTTCTTTTTTAACGGTTATGGCTCATTGTCTTTCAATCTGCCTGTGAGGTCCTCTTCCAGCATACCAGAAAGTCCGGAACTGATGGCGTCTCTTGCAAGGCTGTCCGTGAGCTCGTTTTCAAGATGTCCATTGTGTCCCTTGACCCATTCCCATCGGACATGATGCCTTTCGCATAGGCTGTCCAGCATCCCCCACAGATCCGCATTTTTAACCGGTTTTTTCGATGTCGTCTTCCAGCTCCTTTTTTTCCAGAGCTTGATCCACTCCATAATCCCTTGTCTAAGGTATTGGGAATCAGTGGTTATCACGACGCAAGATGGCCTTTTGAGCGCCTCAAGGCCCCTTATGGCGGCAAGGAGCTCCATCCGGTTGTTTGTGGTATGATTCGACCAGCCCGAGAGTCTTTTTTCATGATCCGCATATTTGAGGATAGCGCCCCATCCGCCAGGCCCAGGGTTTCCTGAGCAGGCGCCGTCAGTGAATATAAGGACGCATTTTATCTGGCCGTGTCCCTCGGTCATGTCAATTCAGGGCCTTAAGCGTATCCCCTGAAGAGGCAACCCTTCCAGCCCTGCCGGGCAGCTCTATATAAGAAAGCCTCCGGATAGGCGGCGCTTCATTTTTAAGCAGGGTTGACGCCATATCATTGAGCCTGACAAAATCATGGAGGTCCTTCAGGCCCCGGATCAACTTGATGAAGAGGCTGTCAAACGGCCCGCCCTCTACCTCTGCATGGATAGGAAGGACCGGATATCTTGCTGTCTTGGCCGCCTTTGTCAAGGCACGAAGCAGTGGCTCTTCATCCCTTATACCCATGGTCAGAAGTTCCTCTATGCATGGCCCGGTTGATGGTATCTCAAGCGTTTTAAAGATAGTATTATTGGCGGCCAGCCTGCACGGCTCACCTTCCCGAAGATCACTCGCATACTTGATGCCGAGCTTGTCTTGGACCTCAAGGCTCTGCGGTGTTACCTGCCAGCCAGGGGCTGCGACCGCCTCAGGCTGCCTTTTAAATATCTCTACGAACGCGGAAAAGGCCATGCCAAACTCGTCTGCGATCTCGCCGTCCGTCATCTTCGCGAGCTTGTCCTGCCATTTCCGGTGGTCCCAGGCATGGACGATCACCTCGTGCCCTTCGTCCTCAATCCTTTTTGTGAGTTCCGGAAATGCACTGGCTATGGGTCTTGGCGGGAGGACGGTTCCGGATAGCACGGTTCTGAGCCCGTAGAGCCTTGGAGCGCCGGTGCGGAGCATCTTTTTAAGAAATGCAGGGTCCTTGAACAGTCTGAAAACGGCCTTTCCGGCATTGTCAGGGCCGAAGGAAAGGCAGAATGTGGCCTTTACGCCCTCCCGGCCAAGGATCTCCAACAATTTTGGGACCCCCTTGGCCATGCCGTCATGTGTATCGACGTCTATCTTTAATGCGAGCTGAGCGCCCGCCTCAGGTCTCATCAAGTGTGCCAAGGTCTTTTACATTGCCGCCGTCTTGGTCCAGGACATAGGCCGCGATGGTGCGCCTTAAGGCCTCTTTCAGCCCTATCTTCGGCTCCCACCCGATGACCTTGCGAGCGCGCGTTATATCCGGGACCCGGTAGCCGACATCCTGATAGTCAGGCCCGTAATATACATCGGCAGGCACATCGCGGAATTCAATCTTGTCTGCAAGGGGGGCAAGCGCAGGAAACTCCTTTACGACCTCTATCATCATCTCGGCGAGCTCCCGGACAGAAAAATCGTTATTTGGGTTTCCTATGTTGAATATCTGTCCATCGCATTTGCCGTCCTCGTTTTTTAGTATCTCGATCAGGCAGTCTATGCCGTCATCTACATATGTAAAACACCTTCTCTGTTTGCCGCCGTCCACCAGATTTATGGGTTCCCCCCTTAATATATGGCCAAGGAACTGGGTGACCACGCGGGAGCTACCCTCCTTGGGTGTGGCAAGACTGTCAAGGCCTGAGCCGATCCAGTTAAAAGGCCTTATGAGTGTGAACTGAAGACCCCTGTCCCTCCCCATGGCCCATATAACCCGGTCCATCATCTGTTTGGCGCATGCATATATCCAGCGCTGTTTGTGTATGGGGCCATAGACCAAGAGGCTCGTGTCCTCGTTGAATACAGGGTCTGAGCTCATGCCATAGACCTCGCTGGTCGATGGGAATATGACCCTGGTCCCGTATTGGGCGCACTGGCGAACGATCCTCAGATTTTCCTCAAAGTCGAGTTCAAAGACCGCAAGCGGGTTTTTTACGTACGAAGCCGGGGTGGCGATAGCCACCAATGGGAGACATACGTCACATTTTTTTACATGATATTCAATCCATTCCTTGTTGATGGAGATGTCTCCTTCAAGGAAATGAAATCTTGGCTCATGCACCAATCCACCCAATCTTTCAGAGGAAAGATCCATCCCGTATATCTCCCACTCTGTATCGGCCAGGATCCGCTTGACAAGGTGACTTCCTATAAAACCATTGACACCCACAATTAAGATTTTCAATTCAGTTCTCCATTTCGATCTATGTCTTCGATTTTGACGAGTCAGTGAAATCTGTCTCCATCCCTGATTGATTCCATGTAACAAACTGCATTTTCATATGGCGTACCCTCCCAGCCTATTTTGGCGAGCCGAATGAGCCCTTTCCCTGTCTGCACAAGCATCTGGCCGTCCTGTATGCCTATCATGCCAGTGGCAAGCCCAAGGCCTTTGTCGTTCATGGGTTCCGCCTGCCAGATAATCAGTTTTTTCCCGCCTAGATAGGAAAACGCACCCGGGTACGGCCAGGTGACCGCCCTTATCAAGTTGTATATCTGAACCGCGGAAAGGTCCCAGTTTATTATACCGTCATCCGGCCGCCTGCCTCCGAAGTACGTGGCAAGGCTGTGATCCTGTGGTATCCGTGGGGCAGTGCCCTCAAGAACCTTTGGGATGGATTCCTTTAGAAGCCCGTAGGCCGCATCTTCCATTTTTTTGAAGAGGCTGAGCGCCGTATCCGTGTCCGATATCTCCACCTCTCTTTGCGCTACTATATCCCCTGCGTCGGCCTTTTTCACCATATGATGGAGAGTGACGCCGCCTTTTGTTTCGCCGTGGATGATCTGCCAGTTCACAGGGCATCTGCCGCGGTATTTGGGCAGAAGCGAGCCGTGCAGGTTCAAGGCCGCAATCTTTGGGATATTGAGGATGTCCTCCTTTATCATGTGTCTGAAGTAGCAGGAAAGTATCACATCCGGCGCAAAGGACCGGATCAGTCCGACCCATTCAGGTTTGTTTACGTCGTCAGGGTAATAGACCTTGATCCCCAGTGACTTGGCCATGTCTCCGAGGGATGCAAACCACATGTTTTCATCGGGGTCGTCTTTGTGGGTAATAACCGCGCTGACAGGCACGCCGAGTTCGTTAAGCGCCCTTAGCGCGGCACAACCCATATTGTGGTAACCGAACAGGATAATCGACATCTTCTGTTTACCTATTCATAAAGTTTGTATTTTTAGCTGGGGCCCTGGAGTCCCTCTGCCGGGTCCCTGCCTGGTTATTTTCTAGCCGGTCCATCAACCACCCAGGCTATATGTTTGGCCTGGATCTTCCCCTTTCCCCTTTCCCATGGGTCAACTGACTCCTGTACGGCGGGATTTCTGGCAATATCCGCGGGAAGGGCAGGGATGAGTTCGCCTTCATACCTTTTGGTCGTTATAATAAGTTTTTCTCCGTTGTCTTTATGTAAAAACGATCTTACCGCATCCGTGTCTTTTAATATCGTTATCCGGCCCGGTACGCCAAGATAAAATACAAGATTCGTTATGGTTTTTGGATAGAATGCAATGGAGTCCTGCGGAATGCCGGCCATCTTTTGCCGGACTTCATTAATAAAGGCCCTTTCCGTCCTGTATTGGTCCAGCATGTTTAGCTGTACGCAGAAAAGTCCGCCCATTATGACTGCCACGCTCAATACGAGTGGTGCGATATTTTGACCTGCGCCTGTGACTGATCTAAGAATATTCGGGCGTGAACGTGTTAGAATCCATGGCAATGCGGCCATGAAGCCTATTGCGGCAGTGGCTATCTTGAGATCAAGCGGCGCATAAAGTTGTAAAGGCTTTATCATGACAGATACGATGCCAGGGCTTAAGATTTCAATAATGGACGCGATGAGTACGAGTGTAGTCTGTATCGCTATGGTGGTCCGTCGCCATCCGTATTCTCCATTAAGAAACACGGCTGCAAGGAGCGCTGCGAATGGAAATATTGGCAGGATATAGTAGCTGCGCCTTGAGCCAGAGGCTGTGAAGAACAGGAATATCAAAAAAAAGACCGTCAAGAGCCATGTTGTATTTTCGTCAAGACGCCTCCACGATGAGCTGATTTTGGCTATAGCGCTTATCAGGAGCGGGGACCACGGCATGAAGAGCAGTGGCAGGTAGTAAAAATATACATAAAAGGGTTCTTTGTGATCGAAGGGCTCAAAGTAACGTTTGAAGTTTTCTTGAAAGACCAAGGCGAGCCCGTTTTCATTGTAGTGGCCGTTTGTCAAGGCTGCATATACGAATGGAATGAGGTAGATCACAATCCCTATGGCCAGGGCCGCTATGTGCCCAGGAGTAAAGAGCACACGCCAGCGGCCTTTTCTGAAGATATCGGGGATCAAGGCTATGATGGGTATGACTAGGGACGTGAGCCCCTTGGCGTGTGCCCCTATGAAACATATCAGATAAAAGATAAGACATGTGGAAAACGTCTCCATGCCTTTCATTTTTTCCAAACGTTCGCGTCTTGACCAATACCAGGCTACGGCCAGGATGGTGGCCGCCAGGTTCTCGGTATCGCTTACGCCGGTTCTGGACCAGAAGATTATGCCGTATGTGGTGAGCAGTATCCATCCGGCAGCCCTGCCCACCTCTTCCGACCACAGGCGTTTCCCCAAGTCTATTGTGGCCCAGAGGCTGAGGATGCCGGCGGCGGCGCTCGGAAGCCTCAACGACCATTCATTTAATCCTCCGATTATAATTGATACAAGGGCGATGAGCCAGTAACTGAGAAGAGGCTTGTCAAAATAAGGCTCCCAGTTGATGGTTGGGTGAAAAAAGTCGTGCTTTATGAACATCTCCCTTGTTATTTCGGCCCATCGGCCTTCCGCAACATAGAATTGCCTGTCGCCAAGGCCCCAAAACAACATAAAGAAGGCTGCGGCCCAAAATACCAGGGCCGAATAATCCCTTTCCATCTTTATTGTCTGGCTATTCATCCCTGTATGTCTCCCGCAACACATAATTGGGCCGTTTCCTGATGGCCTGGAATATCCTGCCTATATAGTCTCCGATAAGGCCGAGCGCAAAAAATTGGCCGCCTACAATGAAAAAAAGCACTGCAAACAGGGTGAACACCCCTTCTGCCGCCCAGCCGGTGCCAAAATATAGCCTGAGGGCGAGTATGACAAGACCCAGTATCAGGCCAAGCAGAGCCACAATCGTACCGACAAAGAAAAGTATCCTCAGGGGCCAGAGGGAGAAGCCTAGCATAAGGTCAAGCTGGAGGCTCAGGAGCTTTAGTATCGAGTATTTGGAGCTCCCCCCGGTCCTTTCCTCGTGGCGGACAGGTATCTCGGTGGGATTCCTTGCAAAAAAAGTGGCAAGCGCCGGTATGAAGGTCCGGTATTCAGGATTTTTAAGTATGCCATCCACCACTTCGCGGCTGTAGCCCCTGAGCATGCAGCCAAAGTCCATGAGCGATATACCTGACATCCTTGTAATGAGCCTGTTTGTGATGCGGGATGCGAATTTTCTGAAAAGGCTGTCCTTTCTGCCCTGTCTTATTGTCCCAATGAGATCATGCCCCTTTTGGAAGGCGTCAACAAGCCTGGGTATCTCTTCCGGAGGATTTTGCAGATCGGCGTCCATGGTGATGATCCAGTCTCCGCGCGATATCTTGAAGCCGGCCATGACCGCCGAGTGCTGGCCAAAATTTCTTGCGAGGTCCACTACTACCATGCCCTTGCGCCCCTCCCTTTCCTTAAGCAGCAGCTCAAGGGTCTCATCTTTTGAGCCGTCGTTGACGCACACCACCTCCCAGGGCAAAGGCAAGGTCCCGAGGGTGTTGAACAGTCTGTCGAATAGGGCCGCTACATTTGCCTGTTCATTGTAAAGGGGTATCACAACCGAGAGTTTTGGCTTGGTATCGTTTGTCATGGCTTGATTTTTATTGTTTATATTTTTTAATTATACGTCTTAGCGCCGCTTTCACGTCCTCCTGGTCTTCCTCTCTGAGGGTAGGGTAGAGCGGCAGAGAGAAGAGCCTCTCACCGTTCCACTCGGCGTTTGGAAGCATACCGCGTTGGTATCCATAGCGCTCTTTGTAATATTTTTGAAGATGCACGGCCGGAAAGTGAAGGCCGGTTCCGATATTCTCTTCCTGCAAGGCGTTCATGAACTGATCGCGGTCTATTTTTAATGCATCGAGTTCAAGCCTTACAACAAAGAGGTGCCATGCATGGCCGTGTTCGTATGTGGCAGATCCGAGCGGCATTATTTCGGGGATGTCTGAAAGGAGCCTTTGATAATTTAATGCGAGCTCGGAACGTTTTCTGTTAAATTCATCGAGTTTTTTTAGCTGGTGTATGCCTATGGCCGCTTGGATGTCCATCATGTTGTACTTGAAACCAGGCTCTTCGACGTCATACTGCGGGCTTCCACCTTTTGAATAGCGTTTCCATGCATCCCGCGAGATGCCGTGGAACCTGAGCCGTCGCATACGGGCCGCGCGGTTTTCATCGCTGCATACGATCATCCCTCCCTCTCCAGTAGTCATGTTTTTTATCACATGGAAGCTGAATATGGCGGCCTCGGAACCGTTACCGACAATGCGGCCCTTGTAGCTTGTCCCGGCTGCGTGGGCCGCATCTTCTATGAGCAGGAGACCGTGCCTTCTGCAGATAGCGTCAAGCGCATCCATGTCGCACGGCGCTCCTGCGAAGTGGACTGGTATTACGGCCCTTGTCTTTGAAGTTATCCGCCTTTCGACATCGGCAGGGTCTATCTGGAGCGTTGACTTGTCCACATCGGCGAATACCGGTTTAGCCCCGCAGATTACGATATTGTTTACGGTCGAGGGCCAGGTGATCGGCGTTGTGATCACCTCGTCGTCAGGTTTTAGGTCAAGGGTTGCCAGTACTAGATGAAGCCCTGCCGTGGCCGAAGTCACGGCGACCGCCGTTTTTGCTCCGGTAAGCGCGGCGAATTCCTTCTCGAGCCTTAACACCTTCGGCCCTGTGGTGAGCCAGCCCGAACGGAGGCTGTCAACCACCTCTTTTATCTCCTCCTCCCCTATGGCAGGCCTTGAAAACGGCAAAAAGGCACTCCTGGCCGGCTTATCTGACGTCATGAGCCACTCCTTGTTATTAGATAGACACCAAGGCAGATTACGGCTATGCCTGTCCAGCGCACGATCCCGATGGATTCATCAAAAAAAGCCTGCCCAAACAGCGCCGCTACAATATAGCCGACGCTCAGGAGAGGGTATGCAAAACTGACATCCACCCTTGACAGGACAAGCAACCATACGACAACGCTTACGACATAACAGAAGAGCCCGAGGAGCACATATGGGTTTAAGGCCGCCTTGAGCCCTATTGGAACCAGATTGTCCATGGAAAAGGCGAACGGCCCTATGACACGCATCCCTTGTTTTAGGGCGAGCTGGGCGAACGCATTTAATAAGACCCCTGTCAGTATAAGCGGAATATATCTGTTCATTTGTTTGTAACCATCGCGGCAAGACATTCACGCCTGTGTATGGTCCCTTTTGAAACGGCATCAAAATAAAATATGCCTTTCGTGGCCTTTTCCAGCGATAAAATGTCCTTTTCATAGCCGACCAGCATAAATCTGGCAGGCAGTATGTATTTTAGGCCCTCGTAATCTCCGACCAGCCTTGGGATGAACTTAAGCTCACTTGAAGGCCTCTGGCTATATAGGGCGTATTTTACACCGTCTCCGTCCTGTCTTATACCATAAATGATTATGGGTGTCGTCTTGTCCAGGCCGTGTTCGGCCTTGGCCGCCAATTCCTTCCCCGACTCGGCCCTTGAGATGGCCGGCTCAAAGATAAGCCCGTAACCGGAAAGACCGCAGACGAGCAGCCATGAGGCCAGGACCGCAAGCCGCAATTCTTTTGCGGCAAGTTTCGATATGGTCACGCGGCCCGCGATTATAACCGCGGCCCATATTACAACCAAAGATATCGGGGTAACAAGACTGAAGGGTGGCCTTAATGCGCTTGCCAGACCTACTATAAGCAAGACTCCAAGAGTAACGTCAATTATGCGTTCATAGGGCCATCTGCGCCCCGGAATGGACATGGCCGCTATCTTTTCAACCGATAGGCCAAGCAGGACGGCTATGGCAGGAAACAACGGCAGAAGGTATCTTCCGTGTCTTGAACTGGCAAGACTGAAGATTATAAGGACGGAACCAAGCCATATCAATAAGAGGCGGATTATTTTATTCGCGGAAACGGCCCCTGCAAGGGATTTGATGGCGAAGGTTTTTGATCTTAAGGCCGCAACCGCCCATGCCGCCATCCATATCCACCATATCCCAAAGCCCTTGGCAAGAAATAGCGGATAGTAAAATATGGAATTGTTGGCCTCTTCTCCCACCCTTCCGGTCACTTGACTTTCGATTATCTCGCGCACAAGCGTGCCGCCCCCCTTATGCCACGCGAGGCCAGCCTCAAGGCCGATCAATGCCGCGCCAAAAATACCCATAAAGAAGCTGAAGGACAAAAGGTCCTTTATCCGGCGGTAAGAAAGCAGATATCCACCCCAGACAACGCAAGGCAGCACAAGACCCAGGGGGCCCTTGGTCAAAAAGGCGCACGATACGGCAAGGACATAAAAAATAATATGACTTGTCCGCCTGCCGCGATCCATTAAAAATAAACACAGTATCGAGACCCCCACACACAGGGCAAGCGTCATATCAATGGTTGCATGGCTTGCCTCGATCCAGAATCCTGGGGTTACGGCAAGGACCATCGCCGAGAGAAATCCTGTCCTGGCGGATATCTCATAGCCAAGTCTCAGGGTGAGAATAACGAGCCCGGCTGCACAAAGCGCGCTTGGAAGCACTGCGGTGAATGTTGAAATATGCCCGGACGGCAGCGAAAAAAGGGCCTCAAGCCAGAAATACAGCGGGTTATAGTCAGGGTAAACCTTGCCGAATATCATTGGGAAGAAGCTTGCCCCACCTTCAAGCATCTGTCTTGCCAGAAGCGCGGTCCTGGCCTCAAGCCCGTATAGGTCTCTCAATGGGGAGGTCCAGATATAAATGGCGAAAGCCGCCCCTGCGATCAGGATGTCCCATGCTCTTGGCCGATGGCTATAACGCATTGATTGGTTTATACAGATCAAAAATTAACATGAATTTCCCAAAATATTACATATTGGTAATATGTCCAAGGCAAGGTCCGAAAATTGTATTTAATGTGAGATAGGTATAACTATCAGAAAATTAGACCCGTTGCCAGGCGTGCTTTCCACCTTGATCCGCCCTTTGTGGGCATAAATAACAGCCTTTACGAGGCTGAGCCCAAGTCCAAGGCCTCTCTGCGAGCGGCTTTTGTCGCCGCGGAACAGGCGGTCGAATATGCGCGGCAGATCTGAAGGCGCTATGCCGATCCCTGTGTCTTTAATGGAGACCGCCATCTCGCCGTCAACCTTGTTTGCGTTTATATTGACAGCCCCGCCCTCTTTCGTGTATTTGATCGCGTTGTCAAGGAGGTTTGCCATTACCTGGCGGAATCTTCCAGGATCAATGTCGGCCATAAGGCCATCCGGAGCATCGACCGAGACGCTTATCTTTTTTGTTTCTCCTACATATTGATAGAGTTCCGCCATGTCTTTTATAAGCCTTCCGATATCAACTCGTTCAAACTTAAGTCTCATGGCCCCTGTCTCAGCCTCGGATATATCCATAAGGGTATTGAGCATGGTTGATATGCGCTCTGATTCCTCGGCACAATCCATGAGGGCCTCCCGAAGGAGTTTTTCTCCGCCTTCGTTGGCGCCAAGAGCGGTTTCGGTAACGGCCCTGATACGTGTAATGGGGGTGCGAAGGTCATGGGCTACGTTATCGAGCGCCTCTCTCATGCCGTTTACAAGGGTTCTGATCTTTTCCAGCATATAGTTAAAAAGTTTAATCAGCTCATCAAGCTCATCGCCGGTATTGCTGGATGGCACACGGGCATCCATATTGCCTTCGCTTATTGTCTTAACGGTGTCGATCAAATCCCTTATTGGTCTCATGGTGCGGAACGCCAAGAAACCGCCGCCTATCAGGCTGGTCATTATTGTTGATACTATTATTCCGGCAAATATCATGCGGAACTGCTCAAGCAGATCCTCTCTTGCGTCAGATCCCCTTCCTATCTGCAATATCAGCCCGTCCGCAAACCGCCGGTAGGCGATCTCAAGGACGTTGCTTTCTCCATCTTCTTGAAATCTTGTGAACATCCATCCGTTTTCATTGGATATTTTCTTATTATCAAGGGTCGTTAGATCAAAATTTTTATATGGTTTGGGTATATTTAATAATAAGGTATGATTTTTGGCATCGGCGACCCTTACAAAAAATGTTGATGAAGGTCCCTTGGCTTGCTCTATTTTTATTTTGTCTACAAGGCCTTTCCATCCCTCGGTTTGATGCACCAGGGCGTATTCATTCAACTCATCTTCAATGTTGGCGCGGTTGTCGTCCTGTATCGCTGACGTAAGAAGAATATATGCGATGCCGAATAGTATAAGGGAGCTTATTATAAAAATAGATGAATACCAAAGGGTCAGCCTGAAGCCGATCGCCTTTGGCATCTGTTTGATTTTAAGCCGTCTTAATGACATAGCCTACGCCGCGGATGGTGTGGATCATTTTTTTTTCAAAATCGCGGTCTATCTTGTTTCTCAATCTCCAGACCATTACATCTACAACATTTGTCTGGGGGTCGAAATTATAGTCCCAGACGTGCTCGAGTATCATAGTCTTTGATACGACACGGTCCGTATTCCGCATGAGATATTCAAGGAGGGAGAACTCCTTGGGTTGGAGCTCGATCCTCACTCCGGCCCTCTTCACCTCACGGCTTAGTATGTCTAACGACAAGTCCCCTACGGTGAGCCTGGTTGTCTCCGGGACCATGGTGTGTCTGCGGATCAGGGCCTGTATGCGCGCAAGGAGCTCAGAGAATGAAAACGGCTTGGTGAGGTAATCGTCGCTGCCTGTTTCAAGGCCCTTGACCCTGTCTTCCACGGAGCGTTTGGCGCTTAGTATGATGACGGGTATGGAAACCCCCTTCCGCCTCATCTCTTCTATTACTGAAAGTCCGTCAATCTTCGGCAGCATTATGTCTATTACCGCCGCATCATATGGCTCTGTCAAGGCCAAATGCAGGCCGTCATCGCCATCCTTGGCGTGATCTACGGCAAAGCCGGCCTGTCTCAGGCCGGATACTATAAAAGATGCGATCTTTTCGTCGTCTTCAATAACCAATATCCTCATAGTTTTGATTCTTTTCCTTAGATTCCTTCCACGAGTTTAATTATGCGTTTTTTCGCCTCGCAGTCATCGTTTAGGGGGGCGCACGAATCAATCTCTGCCTCGGCAAGGGCGAGCTTTGTTGCAAATGCGAGGCATGAGGCCTCTCCGCAGGCCTTGCAATTGCTTTTTGGGAGTACCTTGTATATTTCAAAGGCAGCCGGCCGTTTTCTTGCGTGGTGGTTTGGCGTTACGCCGCCGCGCCTTTTCCACAACTCATTTAAATACGTTATGGCCATGGAGACAGCGTGCCTGCCTTCGATCAGGTCTGGGACAGAACCTACCGTAAGTTCATTGGGCCTCAGGGCCACCTTGTACCTGTCAAGCCTGAAGATCAGCACATCATCGGCAGGTTCATATAATATAACCTTGGCGTCTGCGTTCACATAAGGCATGATGGGGCATAGGCTGTTTTCCGTGTTTATCTTTGCTCTATAGCAAGGCCTGTCAATGTGGCAGGCCGAGGCCTCGAGAACAGGTTCTTCTGATTCGATGAGTTCTTCCGCCATCGTGTCTCCTTTTAAGTGTGGCTATATAAGCAGGAATTTTTGGCCATGCCAGATAATATTTGTTATTTTAACATAGTTGGAATGGGATAAAAATCATGGAAGGCGTTTTTGCTGTGATTTATATCTGCCCTTTTCCTTTGTTATGAAGTAGATGTTTCTGAGGTATATAAGGATGCCGGCCGACTGCCCTGCAATAAAGACTACATCCCGTCTCAGTATCGCATACACTAGCAGCACCAGGCTCCCAAGTATGCTCAAATACCAAAAGGCCGTTGGTATGAGACTTTTTTTATGCCTTTCGGAATATATCCATTGGATGAAGAAGCGCATAAAAAACAAAAACTGGCCTGTAAAGCCTACTGCAAGAATCAATATTTCTTTTTTAACCATTTGCCTGGGGAGTCACCTAGAATGAATATTTGTTTTTGTACCCGCGTGGGGTGATCATACGGTTGTTCCATGTAAAGGTCAAGGAATTGCCGATTATAACCGTGCTCTGCATTGTTATTTCTGCATCGCACATGGCGCCGAGACTGGTGAGTGTAACCAATTCCCCGCTTCTGGCGGCCGCGGTTACTATGCCGGCCGGGGTTCCGGCAGGCCGGAATTCAAGTATGATATCCCTGGCCTTTGTGATATGACCCTTGCGCCGTCTGGATTTGGGATTGTATATGGTTATTACGAGGTCTGAAGCCGCGGCGGCCTTAAGCCGTTTTTCTATGATATCCCATGGGGTCAAAAGATCGGATAGGCTTATGGCGGCAAAATCGTGCATGATCGGCGCACCAAGCCTTGAGGCGCATGCGTTAAGGGCGGCAACCCCTGGAATGACCTCAATGCGCACCTTGGAGCCGGCGGCCCTCGCCAATTCGAATATGGGGCCCGCCATTGCATATATACCTGGGTCTCCGCCAGAGACAATGGATACGGTCCTGCCGTCTTCAGCCATTTTGATGGCCTCTTTGCAGCGTTCTATTTCTTCTGTCATATCGGACGATATAATCTCCCTGCCTGGAATCAGGTCCTTTATCAGGTCAAGGTAAGTCTTGTAGCCTATGATCACATCGGATTTTTTGATGGCGTCCGCAGCGGCAAAGGTCATGTGCGCAAGCCCGCCAGGGCCTGTGCCAACTACGTAAAGTCTGCCTCTGCCACCGCCACTGTCACATCTTTCCATTTGGTCTTCCTCACAAGTAATCTGCCTGTTCCGGCGCTTATCACCGCGGAAGGCTCACAAACTCCGCCCGCCCCAACCGCATCCATCACGGCCTTTGATGGTTCGGTTATATTTATCGTGTTTAAGAGCTCTTTTGTGTAAAACTTTATCTCGACATCCAGCGTCTTGGCGTAGGTGATAAGTCCTTCCTCGTTCATTTTTAGGTCTATCGACGCAAGATTCCGGATGGAAAGAGGGGAGAGGCTGTTTATCTCCAACGTCTTTTTTACGGCCGCTGCGATCTTGTCCTCTGATGCACCTTTGTTGCATCCTATGCCTATCGCCAGATTCTTTGGTCTTAAGATCAATGAGTCTTTTTTGGGTTTGAGGCCCGTGCGGTTTGATATCAATATCTCCGCGTCACTGGGTCTGGATGTATATACAAAGCCTGGCTCGGGTTCAGGAAGTCTTATATCCGAATATATGCGGATCGAGCCTGTGTTTACAAGCACAG
>JAJYLJ010000174.1 GCA_021787835.1 Deltaproteobacteria bacterium
CGGGACCATCCCCCATCCTTTTGAAAATCCGCATAATGGCTGCACTATTGCCGCATTCCGCACGAAATGGAGTTCATGAAACAAATTTAATAAACAGTTTACATGGACAATCCCTTGGCCCTACGGGAGAGGTGGCCGGACAAAATTAGACAGGGCGATAAGTGATAAAGCTGCTCTAAAATAGGAAACCGCGGTGGCATCAGACATCGTGCCGGTGCCTGATACCTCCGCACAGGGCAAATGGCGAATCCGAATTTTGAGATTGCCCTGGGGAAAAGCAAAAAGGAGCAGCGAAGATGGGAAAAAGACCGAGAAGGAATCACGGGTCGGCTTTCAAGGCGAAGGTGGCGCTTGAGGCGATCAAGGGGCAGCAGACGTTGGCGGAATTGGCTGAGCGGTTCCAAGTACATCCAAACCAGATTACCGAATGGAAGAAGCAGCTTCTTAAGCGGGCAGAGGAACTCTTTGCGAGGGGCAAGGACACGGAGCAAGGGCCAAGCGTAAAGGAACTTCACGCCAAGATTGGGCAGCTCACAATGGAAAATGATTTTTTATCAACCGCGCTCGGGCGCATAGCCGAGCCGAGCGCAAGGAAATGATCGACCGCGAGCACAAGCTTTCGTTGAGCCGGCAAAGTCAGATACTTGGTCTCTGCCGGGCGAGCCTGTACTATGAGGCGGTCCCAATTAGCGGCCAGGATATGGAACTGATGCGCCTGATCGACGAGATCCATTTGAAGTACCCTTTTTATGGCATCCGGCGGGTCCGCAACGAACTTCGGGACCTTGGGCACGATGTAGGCCGCCAGCACGTTAGCACACTTATGCGGAAGATGGGCATCAGTGCCCTGTATCAAAAGCCGCGTCTTTCTATCCGCCATCCAAAACACAAGATTTATCCGTATCTGCTCCGGGGGCTGGAGATCACCCGCGCTAATCACGTCTGGGCAGCGGATATAACATATCTTCCTATGGCCAAAGGCTTTTGCTACCTCGTGGCGGTCATGGATTGGGCAAGCCGGAAGGTCCTTGCATGGCGGCTATCAAACACGCTGGACACCTCGTTTTGCACGGAGGCGCTGGAGGAGGCAATCACGAAGTATGGGAAACCGGAGATATTCAATACGGACCAGGGCAGCCAGTTTACGTCGGATGACTTTACAGACGTTCTCAAGGGCCACGGCATCGATATCAGCATGGACGGCAAAGGGCAATGGACAGACAACGTGTTTGTCGAACGCCTCTGGAGGTCCGTAAAGTACGAAGAGGTGTATCTGAAGGCGTATGGTTCGGTAGTAGAGGCCCGGCGCGGCCTCGCCGCATACTTTGAGTTCTATAATCAGCGCCGCCGCCACCAAGGCCTTGACTACAGGACTCCCAATGAGGTTTACTTGACTACACTACCAGACAGGCTGGTAGCGGCATGAGGCAGAACAGCTTATCACTTAAAAACCGCCTCCGGCTGTCTAAACAATCCCGGCCACCTCTTAAATATCGGTAAAGTTATAAAATCATGACTGTTCTCAATAATTGGATCCATGCGTGGTCAGGGTCGCATATTCATGCACTTGCACCCATCTTACCTATTCTTGTTTTTTGGGAAGCTTTTTGGAAAGGACTCGCCCTCTGGCATTCTGGAAGGCGAGGGCAACCGTGGTGGTTTGTGATACTCCTCGTCGTCAATACGGTCGGAATTCTTCCGATCATATATCTTTTCGCCGTTGCTAAGCTGAAGTGGTCAGAACTTTTCAGTAAAAAAGTGTAGAACGTAAATTAAAACGGATACAGTTGGTGAGAATCCCAGCTTGATCTTGAAATGTGACAGGATTTTTTTGAACATATCTTTAGCTGGATGCTTTTAGCAGAGTCTTCCTTTTGCTTTCAGAAAGCAACTTCCCCCCTTCTCTTAAGGTTAGACCTGATGCCCTGCTTCTGACTTTAATCAGATAATCAAAAACTACATCTGGATCAGCCTTGGACATCTCTCTTAGCGCCCATCCGATCGCCTTCCTTATGAAAAATTCCTTTTCTTCTATCATTCTCTCTGCAAAGCTGAAGAAAAGTTGCTTATCTCCCTTACCTTCCCTGAAAAGAAGGATTTGTGAGATTAGAGCAGCTCTTCGCATCCAGAAATTTTCAGACTCGCTCCATTTTTTCAGATATCCGTAGGCCCGCTGGTCTTTTCTGAGGACGGTATCTACAAGATGGGTCGCTATCCCATCCACATGGTCCCATCCCGTGGACTCCGAGAGCATGCGATCCAACCTCGGCATTGATCCGAAATCAAGAATTTCGCTGAACTGCTGCAGGAGCTTAATTGCAAGGGTTTTTTCCTGGTGATATTCAGAATTCCAGAGCCTTTCAGTAAGTTCAAACACAGAGTTTTTATCTATACCTTTGTTTGCCCGCTTAAAGTTCTTTGCCATCTTTTCCATAAATGGCACTGGTATGCCAAAAAACTTGAAAGGACTCTTAAGGTAAGCCTTCTCCTTTTCCGCCCTTTGAGGGTTGGAATTTTCTCTCAGCTTCTTTCTGAAGGCAGCCAGGTTTTTGTTAATTTCGAACTCGCCCATGGCAGCAGACTTTTTTTGTAAATTCCAGCTCACCAAATTGACTCCTCCAGCCTTGTTCCATAAGGTAAGGACGGTTTCAGCTCCATCTCCCATACCCCACTAACACGGCCAGGATGGCAGGCACCAAGCCCCAGAGAATACCTGGAAACCCGGCGTATGCGATATACAGCGCAATGCCAAAAAGCGATATTACAGCTGTAACCTCTCACGCTAATCTATCCTAAAGACGGTCCTTTTTCTTACAATCATCTAACCCATATAGGGAAGTTCTCGGAATAAGTTACCTGGAAAGGAAGGAGGGTAACCGGTGTTTTCTGTTTGGC
>JAJYLJ010000175.1 GCA_021787835.1 Deltaproteobacteria bacterium
GTCATAAAGCCTTTAAAGACTGCTCCAGGTTCTGATTATAAAAGGATTGAAGAGGAGCTTGGAAGCGGCTGGTCAAAGGTCATGCAGGATGATGTCGCAAAGGTTGTATATGAAAACGAGGCGCTTCGCATATCCAAGGAGCAGACAGGCTCATTCAGCACCGGTCTTGACCAAAAGACGGTTAACGAGATAGGCCGGCGCTTTCAGGCCGACTATCTCTTAAGAGGCAGGATCGTCGAATACGAGATACGGAACGGCAGCACTTTAAACCCGTTTCAAAGGGGGATATTGCCGTTTTTCTTTGATTTTACTTCAGATACGATATTCGGCGTGGCCGAGTCCAAGAGTTATGACCTGTGGCAGGACATGGCCGTGGGTGGGGCGCTTGGCGCCCTCATTGGGAGTCAGGCCCATACGCCTTTTACCGCGCCACATAAAGATGTGGAGATCGTTGGAGCAAATCCGCGTTTTGCCACTGAATCCGTCACTAAAAGTGGAGGTTCCAGCAATTACCGGGGTCTGAACGCGGCGACATGGGGCGCGGCCGGGGCGGGGGCGGCCTATCTTGCCTCCAAAGGCGGCAAGATCCCCGAGGGCGTTGTACAGGTCAGTCTCGCCCTGCAGGATGCATACACCGGAAGGATCGTCTGGGCCAACAGGGTGGAGAAGCAGGTCACGCCCGAGTCCGTATGGGCTGATCCATCGAAGCGTACACAGATAGACCGGGCCATCGAGGAGGCATCGAAGACCCTCATAGACGATCTGGCCGCGGCCTTGGACAAGGTCCCGTCGCTTGCGCCTGAGCCCATGGCCGAGGTTGCGCCCGCGCTCCCGCCGCCTGCGAGCCCTCCGCCCATGTATCAGGAGGCCCCCCAAAATAAGCTTCCTGTATTCAAAAAGGTTAAACACAGGGCGAAGATCAAGAAAATAAAGAAAAAGAAGAAGAAAAAGACTAACACAAACCCGGCGTTGAGAGGGTCTTAAAGGGTTAAAAATAAGAGGTTGAAATGGAAATATCAGGAGGATGGAATATGCGGAGTTTTTTGGGGAGAGTTATTTTTTGTGTACTGGTTCTGCCGGTCATTTCGCTGTTTGTCTTTTTTAATGGAAGCGGCTGGGCCGATGTTGTTGCATCGCCGACCAGCATAGAATTTTATATTGTCAAAGAACAGCCTTCAGACCCAAGCCCTGTAAGCCTGTCTGCTTTTTCGACGACAGCCTCGACATCATCGAACAGTTCATTAAATGAAACAGAGTGTATGCTGTCGACCACAAGCGCGGCCTGGATAACGGTCAGCCCAGGGACCTGCGCGGCGGTTACGCCAGGTTCGCCCAACACATTTAGTGTCGGCATCGACATAACGAAGCTTCCGATATACAGCGGAACCTCCGTTACGGGCAGCACGGCCACAAGTTATACGGGAACCATCACGCTCACCGATGAGCTTATAACAAACAGCTCAAGCGGCGGCACTGACTCAACAACCCTTACGCCCAACGGCTCCACCACCGTCAATGTCACCGTTTATATACAGAGCATTAAAAACAGCACCGGCGACGTAACGCTCAACACCTCGGATTGGCTTGACCTGACCATGGATATACCCATCACAAAGGACATGTCGGGGGCGCTCTATGTGCTGGTGGAACATAAAAGCCTGCCAGGGCAGGTATTCGCCTATCGCTATGACCCTGCAACCGGTCCCAGGTTTGATCTCTTCAGCCAGTGGGGCCAGCTTGTCCCGAACGCGAGTTCGCTTTATTACGCTGGCGACGTTCAAAATACGCCGATTGCCATACCCTTTACGGCCAGCCCCACCGACAATACCATACCTTACGGAATGACCGATGTCGTCTCGACCATACCCATAGAGTTCGGCGGCGGCATGCGGCTTATCGGTCTTGAGGGGGATATAGTCGTGCATGTCCTGGTCGGTGACAGTGGCAACCCTCAAAACTGGCAGTCGTGGAGGGAGCTTCTTTATTACGTGATCCATGTTCAGCCCATAACAGGCACATGGACGGTGACGGAGAATTTTGACGGAAAATCTTATACTTATACTAATTATCCCTTGTTTTTATATGAAAAAAGAGGGGTCTTGAGCGGCCGCTGGATAGACGCAAACGGGCAGATACCGCTCACCGTAAGTTACGCCAATCCGACGGATCAGGTCTGCACCAACAGCCTTGCGGTGGTCGGGCACAGGTTCAACATGCAGGGCTGTGATATGACCGGCGGCTATCAGATATACTTCAGCGAGCCGAGCGTCTTCGGCCAGGTCGAATATATCTATGATATATCAAATATAGATATTGGAGGCGGCTCCCTTTCCGGCGAATACATGTACCGCATGCTTGGCGACACGGCGTGGTCCATTCCTGATACGTTCAGCGCCGTAAGACAGGAGGTTGTCATACCTCTTAATGCGACAACCAACTCCTACCAGGTGGGCGGCACTGTGAACGGTTATGCGGTACAGTTCATAGTGGATACAGGGGCGAATCAAGTTGTCCTTGATCAAGGCATAGCGCCTTACATAGGCATTAACCTCACCGATCCCACTCAGTGCACGCCAAGTTCCGCCACCGTGGCTGGCGGCGGGACCGTGCAGGATTATGTCTGCAATGTTTCAAATATTACCGTGCAGGGGCTTTCAAAGAATAACGTACAGGCTGCATTTACCACCCAGCCGGGCCCGGCCCTCTTGGGCATGCCTTTTTTGGATACATTTCATATATCCACTGATGCAAACGATGGTACGATGACCATAGCCCCATAGAATATAGAAGTCCCCTTTAGAGGTTGCCCTGTCAAATCAACGGGCAGCCTCTAAATTTTTTAAGACCCTTGCGCAACCGGCAGGCCGTGGCCGGGTATCCCGCACAGGCGGCCAT
>JAJYLJ010000044.1 GCA_021787835.1 Deltaproteobacteria bacterium
ACGGAACCGGCCATGGCAGCAAGATGTATCGTGATAGACAAGGCCAAGGGGACATTAATCATGCTTAACGACGGCAAACCAGTAGCTGACTTTCCCGCGGCCTTTGGATTAGACCCAGATTCAGACAAACAAAGCGCCCTTGACGGCGCCACTCCCGAAGGCCTGTATTTCATTACATACAAAAAAGCCAAAAGCCGCTTCCATCGATTTCTGGGCATATCATACCCAAACCTGGCCAAGGCCATGAGGGCGCTTGAGCAGGGGGTGATATCTGCCGAAGAATACAAAAGAATATACCAGGCCACTGCAAGGTCGAGGCAGGCGCCTTGCGACACTAGACTTGGCTGCGGTATCGGGATACACGGCGGAGGGGTCTACAGATCTTTTGGAAAGACCTTCGAAACCAACTGGACCGAGGGTTGTATAGCCTTAAACAACAAAGACATAGAAAAGGTCTTCGCCTTCTGCCGGCCCGGCGACCCTGTTGTAATATTAAACAGCCGCAGAAACCTCTATGGCATCATCAGGCCCTTTGCCCAGATCAAAGATGTCAACGGCGAAGGGATGCCGAACTGCCCTGACGGGATTTGCACTTATCAGGCCGAACTCTCAACCACTCTGGGCCGCATGGTTATAACTGTCAACGAGGGTAAAGACTACAGCCGTATCCTTAAAGTCACGGTTTACAAAGACGGCGGCGGCCAAGAAAAGCCGCTCCTTGTCATTGTGGACCGGAATGCGGACGGCCATATCGGGGTGGCGGACAGCGTGGAAGGTCCTATCGCGGAAGGAAGGACTCCGGATGCGGTCTATGAACTGGCAAGATATGCTGCGATCAAGGCCCTCCGCAATGGGAATGTTTTAAATCCTGGCAGCCGCCCCCGCCCGCCCAAGGGGGAGGGACCGGCTGTGCCCAATGCCTCTTAAACACAAAATAGAGATTTGGACCGCGATCTAGCCGGGGCGGCAAGGCAGCCCCATATTTTTTGCTATTTTAGCTTTGATTTCAGCCAGTTATAAGGTATAAACATTGAGACTCTTTGCTGATAGGCGCGGTATTCCTCTCCAAATTCCATTACAAGTTTTCTCTCCTCCAGAAAGGTCCCAATGAATAGATAGGCTGTAAAAATCACGTTGACGATAATGGCCGAGAGGTCGAGATCTCTGGCCCAGATGAAAGACATGGCCGCTAAATACCAGGGGTGGCGCATTACACCCAGGACGCCCGAGGTATCTAATTTACCCGAATGCGCTATGGCCTTGCCTTTTGCCCCTTCTTTTATCTGTTCGAGCCCCAGCAATTGACGCACATCATAGCGGCGGGCACCCAAAAAGAATAACAAGGCGGACAGGCCTAACAAAAACACCTGGCCCGTCCGCATATATCCAGCCCAGCAGGATACCGGTTCGGTTCTTACAGAATAGGCGAAAAAAGCCACCGGCGCCAGGGTCAGGGCAGAAACCACATTAAAAAACAGACGGTAATAACGAAAGTTGTCCCCCAGATTCTTGTCGAGATATTCTGTAACAGGCGGCGATATCATTGCACTGTGCAAGGCGCACCATGCCGTAACAAGCACTGCGAGGATGAGATATTTCATGGCTTTTCAGGGCGTCCTTAACCTGGCCTTCTCAAGTCCCTGCGAGGCGATGGCTGCACGCCTTTACGCCGAGCATTTTGTTTGGCCGGCCGCCGCCAGAAACGCGCCCATAAATGCAGATCCTGACATGAACATGACAACTCGTTTTAGTATTTTCTTTAAAGGAATTAACATAACCACTGAACAAAATCAATTCATGCCTCATTAAATATCCACTTGATTCTTAATACCTTTTTGCTAGATAGTCCTTCGCATCCTTGTCTTTTTAAAATCCGGGAAAGTGCTTCCGATAATACGATGGCGGAACTGCCGCATATGGCGGCGGACCGATTGTTATAAGGGCCCGAGAGTCAACTCTTTCCTGCAGGCCAGCTTCCCGACACCGCCCTTGCCAGCCGCCGCAGAATCTGATAATTCTCATACACACAAAATTTAGATTGCGTTCGCCTGGTGCCGCCATCTGGCGGTGAAAAGGGAATACGGTGAAAATCCGTAACGTTGGACCGGCGCTGTAAGCAGGGACCAAGGCCCACCATGTCACTGTCCGGCAAAACCGGATGGGAAGACGCGGCCAAGGGATGATCTGTTAGTCAGAAGACCTGCCAGGAGAACATGATTGGGATGTCTGTCCAAGTATTCCGTGTCAAGGCCTGAGCCTTGACACGGTTTTTTTATTTTAAGGCCAAAAAGGAGAATTAGGATGAAGACACAGATTGAATACGCAAGCGAGGGTGTTGTAACCAGTGAGATGGAGGCGGTCGCAAGACATGAGGGCCTGATGCCTGATGATGTAAGACAGCGAGTGGCGCAGGGTGAGATCGTAATCCTGAAGAATCATATAAGGGATCAACGCACGGTCGGAATAGGGCTGGGCCTCAGGACCAAGATAAATGCATCCATCGGGACCTCTTCTGATATAGTTGATATCGGAATGGAGGTGAGAAAGGCGAAGATAGCCGAGGAGGAAAAGGCCGACACGCTCATGGAGCTCTCGACCGGCGGGGACATAAACAAGGTGCGGAGGGACATCCTCGGGGCGTGCCGCCTACCTGTAGGGACCGTGCCTCTCTATCAGGCCTTTTGTGAAGCTGCGAAAAGGCATAAAAACCCGAACAGGCTGGACCCCGAGGAGCTATTCGAGGTCATTGAGAGGCAGCTTTCGGAAGGTGTCTCTTTCATGGCCATCCACTGCGGCATAAACCGTTTCTCTATGGAACGCCTGCGAAGGCAGGGCTACCGCTATGGTGGGCTGGTATCAAAGGGCGGGACCTTCATGGTCTCGTGGATGGACTACAACGATAGGGAAAACCCTCTTTATGAGCAATTTGACCGCGTGGCAGGGCTCATGAGGCGATATGACGCCGTCCTCTCCCTTGGAAACGGGATGCGGGCAGGCGCGATACATGACAGCCACGACCGGGCGCAGGTCGCGGAGATGATCATCAACTGCGAACTTGCGCAGATCGCAAGAGAGATGGGCTGCCAGGTGATGGTCGAAGGGCCAGGGCACGTGCCGCTCGATGAGATAGAGGCGAATATCTTGCTTGAGAAGCGCATGAGCGGGGGCGCACCTTACTATGTGCTTGGGCCGCTTCCGGCGGACAGCGGCGCTGGCTACGACCACATAACGGCTGCGATCGGGGCGGCCAGCTCGGCAAGATACGGAGCGGATCTCATCTGTTACATAACCCCTGCCGAGCACCTCGCGCTTCCAAACGAAGACGACGTCCGGGAAGGGGTCCGCGCAACCCGCCTTGCGGCGCACATAGGGGATCTTGCCAAGTATCCGGGCAAACGGGGAAATGAAAAGGATGTCGCCCTACTGCGCCGCGACACCAGGTGGGACGAACAGATAAGCCTTCTCATGTTTCCGGAAAAGGCAAGACAGATAAGGGCGAGCCGCTCCCCAAAAGATAAAAAAACCTGCACCATGTGCGGGGATTTCTGCGCTATGGAACGCGGGAGCGCCCTGTTTAAAAAGGACACCAGGGGGGACAAAATCAAAGCCTTTTAAGTATCTGCGCAATTGTTTCCGCCTTATCCAGAGACCACAAGGGGGCAACGAGGCGGTCCCTCGGGGGGGCACCCACAAGTCTCTGGATAACCGTATCTTTGGGCAGGCGAGAGATGGCCCATGCGGCCATATCCGCATATTCCTCCTGTTCCATGGGCCTTATGCCGCCTGAATCATAGAGGCTATGAAGGGCTGTATCCCGAACCACGTATAACTGATGGAATTTGACGCCATCCACCTTGAGATCCGCAAGAAACCTCACCGTATCTTCCATCGCGGCCCTGTCCTCTCCTGGCAGGCCGAAGATCACATGTGCGCAGATCAAAAAACCAAAGCGCCTCGTAAGGCTAACAGCCTCTACAAAATTCGAAACCGAATGCCCGCGGTTTATCTTGAGAAGTGTAGCATCCGATGCGCTCTGGAGGCCGTACTCCATCCATACCATGCGGTCCTTTGCCACCCTTGATATAAGCCCGAGTATCTCTTCATCAACACAGTCAGGACGGGTCCCCATGGAAAGCCCGACTACCTCAGGCCCGACAAGGGCCTCGGTGTACAATCTTTCGAGCGTTTGGTGGTCGGCATAGGTATTTGAAAAGGACTGGAAGTAGGCGATAAATTTTCTGGTATTGTAACAGATGCCGGCCCTTTTCATCCCCCCTTCCATCTGGGCCTTGATGCCTATGCCACGTCTGTAGGCCCCCGTACCCGAACCCTTTGAATCGCAATAGATACAGCCGGCCCGCCCCTTGATACCGTCACGGTTCGGGCAACCGAGCCCTGCATCGAGCGGGATCTTTTGCACCCTCTGTCCAAATACAGATCTTAGATATTTATTAAGACTCAGGTACATCAGATACGCCTGTCTTAAGCCATTCGCTCAGGAATGAAACGGCCTCTTCCCTAGACCTGACCAGACCTTCAAGCTGGGCCTCTTCGACCGCATCGAGGGCCCTGCCTATTATAGGCCCTGAGGAGAGGCCCAGCTCGGCGATGATGTCATGGCCGGTAAGAAACCGCCTCTTCTGTCTTATAGGCGTCAAGGTCTCGGCATAAAACCCATGCACCTTTTCCCACAGACAGGCAAGCTCAAGGTCGAGTTCCTGAGGTTTAAGCGGGCCGCAACCTGCAATGCTGTCTGCCATTGACAGGAGAAAAAGGGCTGGATAATCAGCCTTTATATCCATTATGAGACGCCTCATGGCCCTGAGCGAAGGTCCTCCGCGCCTTAGATCGTTTAAGAGATGAAACGGCCTCATATGCAGCCCGATGAGGCCGGATGCGAATTCAACCGCCCGCCTCGGCCACCTGAGGCGGTTCCCGATACCCGAGATAAGACAGGCGCCCTTCTCATCATGGTGATAGAAGGTGACCCTTTGATCCCTCTCGCCTTTACAGGAGGGTTTTCCCGCATCATGAAACAGTACGGCCCACTTTAAGTGTTGCACCTTAACCGGATTTGCAGCTATCCATCCGGTGAGCGGGCCGCACAAAAAGAACTTGAGACACGGGTCTGTGATCAACTCTTCAACGGCCCTCAGCGCCTCAAGGCTGTGCCCGAGGACATCGAGGTGGTGAAAGCCGGGTTGTTCCACCCCACTCATCTCATAAAGCTCGGGAAAGAGCTCAAAGAGCAGTCCGGCGCCCAGCATCTCGGAAAGTGTGTCGGCCGCGCGCCCTGTTTCCATTATAAGCCCCAGCTCGTAACTGATCCTCTCGGGTGATACGGTGGGAACGCGCCCCTTTACAGCCCCAATCCACCTGATTGTTCCTTCTTCTATATCGAAACCAAGCTGCGCCCTGAAACGATAGGCACGGATGGGCCTTAAGGGGTCATCGTAAAAGTTTCCAAGGGATATCGCCCTTATTATACCACGCTCAAGGTCAGCAATACCTTCTGTTGGGTCAATAATCGAAAACCGCCTGCTATTTCCCCTTTTAATACCCCCTCTTATGTCAACTTCATTGTCTTCCACAACCGCCTGGAGTATTGGAAGGGCGCTCTCAAGCGGCATGGCCAGAGCGTTCATGGTAAAATCCCTCTTTTTCAAGTCCTCACGAATACTGACCGCCCCTTGCCTAAACTGGCTGAAATCAAAGACTATGCCAGGCAGTATAATTCTCGCCACCCCTTCATCCAGATCAAGCGGCACAAGGTGGCCTTTTGTACGTCCGGCAAAAACAGAGGCCTTTTTTATGGCCTCCTTTCCAAAGACCAGGTCGATGTCCCTGCACCTCCGCCCGATGAGCCAATCCCTTACAGGCCCGCCGGCAACAAATGCATCACCCGCCTCTGAAAGCTCCTTGAGCTCACTCAGGACAATAGAAGTTTCCAATTTCGCTTCATTCATATCCACATCCTTATAGCATCATGGAGCCTGGCCCTGAACGCCTTCATCATCTCCTGTTTAGCCGGAGTATGAAAAGGAAAGGTCCGGTTGGACAAAAAGACAACAATGACACGCTCATCAATATCCATCCAGAAGGACGTGCCCGTAAAACCCAGGTGCCCCACACTGTTCCGCGAGAAAAGACGCCCTGCGCTCGAATCCTCCGGGGACGGGGTGTCAAAACCCAGCGCCCATGTCCCATAAGAGGCAAGGAGGCTGGGCCTGAACGCCTCATGAAGCATGCCGCGTGTAAGGCCGGATACAGTAGCGCGGCCTTTGTAGATATCAAGAAGAGTGACAAGCAGGTCCCTTACGCCTGCCGCGGTTCCAAAAAGACCCGCGTGCCCGGCGACCCCGCCGACGACCCAGGCGTTCCGGTCATGAACCTGACCGCACACGACCTTTCTCCTCGACTCACAGTAACCGCTTGGAATGAAACGCAAAGGCGCCCCAGACGGCCGGTCTGACACTCCCCAAAAGAACTCGCCATTAACTCCGAGCGGTTTGAAGACGAGCGCGCCGGCCGCTTCATCAAGCCTCATCCCAGCTACCTTTTCAATGATAAGGCCAAGGAGCATAAAACCAAGATCGCTGTATATCAGCCTTCCTGTCTCCTCCAATGGTTCGTCCAAGATCAAACTGAGGAGGGCGCTTTTCCTCTCTGCAAAAGGCACCTCAAGCAACCGGTCAAAAAAAAGCCTGTGGGCAGGAAGGCCCGATGAATGGCTAAGTAGCATCCGCACTGTTATATGGGCCTTATCCGCTGGCACATCTTTGAAAACGGCGGCAAGCGCGGTCTCAAGCTCCAGCCTGCCCGCTGCGATAAGTACAAATGCGGCAAGCGCGGTCGCAAGCGGCTTTGTAAGCGAGGCCAGGTCGTAGATTGCCGCCGGCGTAACCTCAGGGGCCCACGGCGCATAAGTGAACCTGCCGAAGGCCGCATCCAGTCTGAACCTGCCGCCGATCGCCAATGTGCAGCCAGGGAACAACCCATCGGCTATTGCATCGTTTATAAGGCAGGTTATATATGAAGGCAGCAGGGCCATAATTTTGCCGGATAATCCTTGGGCATAATTTAAGGCTTGCCCAATGCCTATCTAAAGCTTATTTTTCACTCTATGAAAATACTTGTCTATCCACATGAGATTTTAAGGCAAAAAGCGCTGCCTGTTAAGTCAATAGACGGAGAGGTCACCTCCATTGTCGACGATATGATCAAGACCATGTATGAGGCAAAGGGTGTAGGGCTGGCCGCAAACCAGGTGGGGATATTAAAACGTATCATCGTTATAGATGTAAACCCGCCTGAGGAAGGAAGAAGGCCCATTGTACTGATAAACCCTTGCATCATTGAATCGGAAGGTGAGGCAACCGATGTGGAAGGATGCCTAAGCCTGCCTAATTATTCAGAAAAAGTCACACGGGCCGAGAAGATCATAGCGGCCGGCTATAGCAGGGATGAAAAGGAAGTCAAGATTGAGGCTGAGGGATTTCTGGCAAGGTGCATTCAACACGAAATCGACCACATTGAAGGCACCTGTTTTGTTGAACGCCTTAGTCCGTTAAAAAAAATGATATTCCGCAAAAAATGGCCGAAGATCAGGCCTCAAGACTAAAAAGATGGGAGAACCGACCTACAGAATAGTCTTCATGGGCACCCCTGAGTTCGCCGTGCCATCCTTAAAGGCCCTTTTTGATGGACCGGACGAGGTCATAGCAGCCGTAACCCAGCCCGACAGACCCAGGGGCCGCGGGAAAAAGATGCTGCCAAGCCCTGTAAAGGTCATTGCGCATGAGGCCGGGATACCCGTGTTCCAGCCTGAGAAGGCGCGCTCCGCCGCCTTTATAGACGAAATAAAGACCCTGGCGCCCGACCTTTTGGTAGTAGTTGCATACGGCCAGATACTTCCAAAGGCGCTCCTTGACGTCCCCAGGGTCATGCCAATAAACGTCCACGGTTCCCTGCTTCCTGGCTACCGCGGGGCTGCGCCTATCCAGTGGGCCATCCTAAACGGCGAGAAAGAGACGGGGATTTCCATTATGCAGATGGATACCGGTATGGATACAGGCCCGGCGCTCCTCAAGGAATCAACCCCCATAGGGGCTGGCGAGACATTTGAAAGCCTCAGCGAAAGGCTTTCGGTTATTGGGGCGCGCCTCCTCGTGAAGGCTATAGAGATGCTTAAAAACAAAAGACTCACCCCTGTCCCGCAATCTGATGAAGGGGTGAGCTACGCCCCGCCCATAACACCGAAAATGGCCGAGATAGACTGGACAAGGCCTGCAACGTATATAGACCGGCTCATAAGGGCCTTTGACCCTAGACCAGGGGCCTACACCTTTTGGGAAGGGGAGCGCCTGAAACTCTTCAGCCCGACGGTTATACCTGCATGTGAAGACGCCCGGCCTGGTACGGTTATAAGTACGGACGGAAATGGCATATTGATAACGACCGGTGATGGATGCCTGTTAATACGTGAGTTGTTCTTGCAGGGGAAAAAACGCCTGCCCGCAGCAGAATTCCTAAGAGGCCACCCGATCCTAAAAGGCACCCTCTTCAAGGCCTGATGGCCAGGTCATCACCAAATACAGATATCAGCGCAGGGAAGATGGCGCTATCTCCAAGACGGCTCGCCGCCGAAGTCCTTATCGAACGGGAAGGGGCCTTAAAATATCCCCCACCTCTGAACCATGCGGTCGAAGATACAATCGATAAAAACCGGGCGCTTGCTGAAAAAGACAGGGCCCTTCTGCGCGAACTTGTCTTCGGCATAACAAGAAACCTTACATTCCTGGACTGGCAGATAGACGCACTTCTTGCCTCGAAAAACCTCCCCCTCTGGGTCAGGATGCAACTAAGGATCGGGGCTTACCAAATAATATTTCTTAAAAAAGTGCCTGCCTTCGCCGCTGTTGACCAGGCAGTGGAGGCGGTTAAATCAAGCCGGTATGGATGGGCAAAGGGGCTTGTAAATGCGGTCTTGAGAAGGCTTTCAGAAAAATGGCCGCACAAAAGCGACGGGGCTCAAATCCACCTCGAACAGATCAAAAATCCTGCAAAGCGGCTTGCCGCTGAGACATCACACCCTGTCTGGATAGTAAAAAGGTGGATCGAACGATACGGGGCCGGAAGGGCTAACGCCCTGTGCCGCTGGAACAACCAAAGGGCACCCCTTGCCATCAGAGTAAACACCATCCGGGCTACCAGAGATGAAGTGATCGCCAGGCTCAATACAGCCGGAATCAATGCAAGGCCAGGCCTCTACGCCAGCAGTGCGGTCGTATTGGCTGATTACACAGGAAACCCTGCCAAGCTTCCCGGATGGGAAGAGGGGCTTTTCCGCATCCAGGACGAAGGGGCTCAGATGATCTCGCTCCTTCTTGACCCAAGGCCTGGCGAGACCATCCTTGATACATGCGCGGGCCTTGGAGGAAAGACCATGCACCTTGCCGAGCTGATGGGCGACAAGGGCGCCATTCATGCCTTTGACACGCACAGAGGCCGCCTTCTTACCCTCGAGGGAGAGGCAAGACGCCTCGGACTTTCTAGCATAAAGCCGGCATCGAGCCTTGAAATGGACTGTACAGTGGCAAATCAGGCCGGATATGACAGGATACTGGTGGACGCCCCATGTTCCGGCCTGGGCGTTATCAGGAGGCGCCCGGACATAAAATGGAACAGGACGGCCAAAGATATAGAGTCGCTCGGCCTGACACAGTTTGACATCCTATCCAAGATCTCTCCCCTCCTTAAGCCAAACGGCAGGCTGGTCTATGCCACCTGCACTCAGGAACCTGAGGAAACGGCCGTTGTGATACAGTTATTCCTGGAGCGGAATCCTGGATGGAAAACCACCCCGGCCGGCCCCATCCTGTCAGGAGATGCCCTTGATTTTGTGGATAAGGACGGATTCGTTACAATCAAACCCAAACCGGATGGCCCTGATCTATTCTTCTGCGCAATTTTAAATGCACCCTGCTAAACAGATCCATTTGCCTTTTTCATGGCGGCCATAAACCCGGCCCTTGATCGCTCGATGACCTTTTCATCCATGCAAAAGGCCAAGCGGAAATGCCCTGGGAGCCCGAACCCTGAACCAGGAACCGCAAGTATAAGCTCATCTTGGAGCATGGATACAAATTTTACATCGTCCGATATCGGCGACCTGGGGAAAAAGTAAAACGCCCCCTGTGGCATGACAAATTCATAGCCGGCATCGCTAAGTATCCCGGCAAGCAAGTCCCTGCGCCTTTCATATATCTTTATATCAACAGCAGTGTCTATGACCTCGGCCACAACCCTCTGCATAAGCGCCGGGGCGTTTACAAAACCAAGGATCCTGTTGGCAAGGTTCAGTGCCCCGACAAGCGCCTTTTTTTGAGGTACGTCAGGGTGCACGGCCACATATCCGATCCGCTCTCCTGGTATGGACAAGTCCTTTGAAAAAGAAGTGGCTACAATACTGGCCTCATAATGCCTCAATACGGCGGGTGCCGACTTGCCATCGAAAACAATCCTTCGATAGGGTTCATCAGAGACAAGAAAGACTCTCCTGCCGCAAAGGCCTTCCGCCTCTTTCAGCATACCGGCAAGCGCCTTGAGGCTGTCCTCGCTGTAGACCGCGCCCGATGGATTATTCGGGGAATTTATGAGAATCGCCTTTGTTTTTTGGGTCATGGCCCTTTTAATGGCATTGACATCCAAAGAAAAACCGCGCGCGGAGTCCACGGGCACCAGACGGCCTTCGTGGTTGTCAACATAAAAAGAATATTCGACAAAAAACGGCCTCGGCGTTATGACCTCATCCCCGGGATCCAGCAGTGATTTAAAAATTATATTGAGTCCGCCCGCCGCGCCGCATGTCATTACTATCTCGTCGGCCCCGAGCCCGACACCATGGTCCCTCCCCGCATGCTCGGCCACTCTTGCCCTGACATCGGCAAGGCCCGCATTTGGCATATAGGCATGCACCCCTGCGGAGCGGTCCATGGCCTTGGCCTCGAGGGCTTTTTGAAACACATGGGGCGGGGCGAGGTCCGGATTGCCCAGGCTCAGATCGCAGATATTTTCCGCCCCGTATTTTGCCTTAAGCCTCAGGCCTTCCTCGAACATCTTTCTTATCCAGGATGACCTTTTCAAAAAACCCTGCATCTTACTTGCGACCGGGCTTGAACCATCACTGCTCATCTTTCCTTCTCCCCTCTAGACAGGTATAATTTGAACTTTATTGTCAAAGACATTTTATTGGTAAATATAAAAACCTCAAGGAGCGGCTTATGGGGATCATGATAGCGCCGTCCATCCTGTCAGCGGACTTTAGCCGTCTGGGGGATGAAATAGCGGCGGTAGAAAAGGCTGGGGCCGATGCCATACACATTGACGTCATGGACGGATGCTTCGTGCCTAACATAACCATCGGCCCCCTTGTGGTTGAGGCCATACGCCCGGTCACAAAGCTGCCCCTTGATGTCCACCTTATGATAGACGCCCCTGATAGATACATCGACGCATTCGCAAGGGCCGGGGCGTCATGGATCACTGTTCATGTTGAGGCATGCACCCACCTCCACCGGACCATCCAAAAGATAAAGGAGCATGGCCTGAAGGCAGGGGCCGTATTGAATCCGGCCACACCTCCAGCCTCGTTGGAATATTGCCTTGAGGATCTGGACATCGTGCTTGTCATGAGCGTAAACCCTGGCTTCGGAGGCCAGCGCTTCATAGCATCCGCTCTGAGGAAGATAAGGGCCTTAAGGGATATGATAGCCGACAAAGAGGCGGCGATAGATATCGAGGTTGACGGTGGGATAAACCAGGATACCATATCCGGTGCAGCCAAGGCCGGCGCAAGGATCATGGTGGCCGGCTCGGCGATATTCGGCTCAAGCGATTACAAAGAAACCATGGATAGATTGAAGACAATCGCAGGCGAATAAAAAACCAGACAAGATAAAATACAAATAAAAAAGGGGCGCGAGGCCCCTTTTTGTCTCTCAAACTTTTTTAGTTGGTTTTCTTAGCAGCCTTCAATCTTCCTTGGTTTGGGCTTTGAGGCCTCGATCTTGCCGTCTTTAACGGTCACCTTGTCGCCGACTTTGGCGCTGCCTGTAGCCTTTGTCTCTGTGCCATTGCTGCACTTTACTGTTACGTTTGTGCCCTCAACCTTTGTGACACTGCCGGTGCAATCAGCAGCCAAAGCGACACCAGCCAAACTAACTGAAAACGCAAGGGCTGAAACCAAGGCCAAAATCTTTTTACGCATTTTTGAAACCCCTCCTTTTTTTAATTTAAAAGTCCTATTTTCCTAGAACTTCGGTAATGAAATATATGACCATTATAAAACTTGTCAAGACTTTTTCGCTTATTTATCAGCATGGCAAAACTTACCGTTAAAGCATGGCCTCAATCTCTTTTGTCATATCAAAAGGGGCCTCAAGCCTATGGCCTGATCCGTCAAAGAGCGCACCGCCTTTTATGTATATATCTCTTAAGGCCAGAGACCTCAAGGTCTGAATAATAAGCGGAATCTCTCTTTTCACCCCCTGCGCCCTGATGGCATCAAAAAGAGGCTGCGACCCGCCCCCGCCCGCCTTAACCGCATCAAAACCATATTTGTTAAGATCGTCTTCAAGCTGACGCCAAAGCGGCGCCCATTTACCGCCTTTTATCCTGAATCTACAATATGTTATGGCCTGGCCCCTGTCAAGAATGGGGGTCACAAGGTGCATCATAACCCCTGTTTCATCGGACCTCTCATCAAGAAGCTGCCATATGACCTCCTGCCAGGTCCCGCAAGGCCCGCCAGGGAGGGCGGGATGAAGATTTATGACGGTAAGCCTGCGGCACACCTCAGGGCTTACCACCCACATATATCCTGCAAGCACAACTATATCCTGCGGAAAATCCTTGACGGCATCCAGCACCGCTTCGTGATACATCTGCCTCCACTGCTCACGATCGGAAACCCTCATTCCTGGCCTGAACCTCACTGCGGAAAGGGCCGCGACTGGCATGCCAAGGCTTAAAGCCATATCAAACAGCCTGTCGCTATAAGACCCCTCACCTCTTGCCCTTGAACAAAAAACGTAAGAGATCCTGCCCTGGATCACGCCGTCAACCATAGCCTTTTGTGCGGCGTCAAATAAATCAATCGCCGCCCGATCTTTGCCGGAAGTCCACCATCCGAAATTCATCATAATCGTAACGATAGCTGAATCAAGCCAATAAAGGCCTCAAATCTATCCGAGCCTCCTTGGGTTTAAAAAGAGCCTGAGATATCCATCCGGCCTCACCTCGGCCAAGAGCTTCTTTGCCCTGGCCGCCATTTCAAGCATATGTCTTGTACCCTCAGACTGTTGATCCCAGAAGCAAATAACAAAATCTGAAGATTTAAGCAGCACCTCATTGCGCATCATGGTTGCCCTAAGCCCATGTTTATCCCATTCAGAAGGGATTATCTTGACCTCAAAACCATTCTCCCTGGCGTATTGTTCGCCAAGGCGGTCAGCTCCAGGGGCATTGCCAGAAAGTACGACATCCCCCTCTTTCAAAAGCTGATCGAGTACGTCCTTTATCAATTCATATGAATCGATGATCCTTGAACCGCCGATAGCTACCTTGGCCATATGCCGCTCCTTCTCAATCCAATAAAATCAATTGAAGAATTCTGAAAAATTCCATTTATCCAGCAGCCTGCCCGAATGCCTTGAGATTTTCAAACAATTCCTCCATAGAGCTATCTAAATCCAGTACCATGCCGCGGTTATATTTCTTTACCCGCTCGGCAGGGGCTCCCAAATTAAATACGGCTAATGGATAGCCCATTCGCATAATCTCTTCAGCGGTGTATGAAAAGGTCTCGGGCCAAATAGAAGGAATGAAAAAAATATCAATTTCTTTTTCTAATACAATTTTTTCCAGTTCAGTCTTATCATATCGACCGGTCTGCTCAAAATGCGGACTGTTTATGGGGATATTTATTAGACCTATAAGTATGACTTTGGCATTTTGCCCTGTCTCATCAATGTATTTCACCAACTTTTTTATTAACTCCGCACCCTTAGCCTGGTTTATAATACCTAATACACCTATTCGCAAGTCATCTGGATTGACATGCAATTGTCTTTTGTAAATATTTCTGA
>JAJYLJ010000176.1 GCA_021787835.1 Deltaproteobacteria bacterium
TTTGCTCCCAATTACGCATTCCGCCCAACAAATTATGGGCCTTCATTCATTCCATGCATATTATTATTTCCTATTTTCTTAATTTAATTGTAAAAACTATAGGATATAATGAGACAAATTATTATTGTAATAATTTTTTGACGCACACCCATTGACATATCCTTTTTCTTCTTTTACTACCACGGCTTAATAGTGAATTTAGTCTCATTTTAAAAACTGCATAGTGAATCGGTGTTTGTAAAGATCAAAGAGGCAGGACCGTGGGCGTAGCTCCGGTAGACTGATGACCACGGGCCCTGCAGAATTTTTCTCACAATGCAAACGCCGCAATTACGGATAGATAAAAAAATAAAAACCCTATAAGGGAGAAAAAGGAGGATGTATCTATGAAAAGGTTTACTGGTTTACTTATCTGGTTTCTGGCTCTAACCTTGTTGGCGGCAACTCCGGCCATGGCCGGGGCGCCGTTCACCAACATCGAAGGCGTGGGAGGGGCGGCGCTCAATCCCTTTGCATATATCGCCAACCCGGTGACAAAGGGCGATACGTGTCTGATGGGCAACAAGGCCGTCTCAAGGCCGCAGATAGGCATCTGGAATGTCGGTCTTACGGAAAGCAAGATAGACTGGTGGTCGGCTGGGATCAACGATTCATTCTTCAACCGCGTTGAGCTGGGCTACAGCCATGAATTCGTGGATGTCCAGGGCCTTCAGAACATAGCCAAGGACAATCTATCCATGAAGGTCAATCTGATAAAGGAAAGCGATTTCGGCATTGATCTGATGCCAGCCGTCTCGGCCGGGCTCATCTGGAAACATACCGACTTTGACGCCATAAAGCTGAGAAACTCCTCGGACGCCGACTACTATCTGGTCGCCACCAAGATGTTCAATGGCTGTAAGCTTCCGATCATCCTCAACGCCGGCCTCCTATCCACCAAAGGATATGTGAGGGGTGTCCTGGGCTTTGGCAATCACCGCGATAATATCTTTTTCGGCAATATCGATACGGTTCTTCTCGGCAAATTCATAACGGGCGTGGAATATGAACAAAACGCCCATGTCGGCAAGGTATTTGAAGGAGACAATTCGACCTACTCCACCAATTCCCTGTGGGAGGCCCATGTCGCCTATATGTACGACAACCACCTAACCCTGGTCGCATCTTACGCAAACACGGGGGACAAAAACTCGACAAGCCAGACCGGCTTTGGCGGGGCATACGTGCTGTCTATGCAGTATGCATTTTAATATAGACCGATGAACACTTAACAACATCAAATCCCGCCCCTTGATGGGGCGGGCTCTCCATATCCGCCATCCAGCGCAAAAAAATAGACCGCCGCCCTCTTTTTTGATAAAATCAAATCCAAAATCAAAGGAAGGAGGGTAAAAATGAAGACACTGAAGACATTGACATTGTCGATTCTGGCCCTTGGACTGGTTTTTTCCTATGCCTTTGCCGCTGGTGACATTGAAAAAGGCAAGGCGCTCTTCAATGACGCGAGGCTGGGAGGAGGCACTACTGGCAAGTCATGCAACTCCTGTCATCCCGGCGGTGCTGGGCTGGGGGCAGCCGACCAAAAAGAATTCACTATAATGGGCAAAAAATTGAAAGGTCTTAAAGAGGCGATAAATTTCTGCATAGGAAAGGCCATGAAGGGTAAGGCCATCGACCCGAAGTCGGCTGATATGGAGGACATCATCGCTTACGTCAAGTCGCTGAAGAGTAACGCGCCGCCGACTGCTGCACCAAAGAAGAAAAAAATAGAAGGCTGCTAAAGACATCCAACGAATAAGGAGAGACGCCGCCTAAGTCTCTCCCTATCTTTATAGAGTGCCTCAAAAATTAGAAATTTTATTCGAGGGCAAGGCGCGGGTCGGACAAAAATTTGCAGAGGCGGAATAATCCCATTTGTATAATAATAACCACCACGGAACCCGCGTATGTGAGTATTTTGGCCGACTAAGTAATACAACCATCGGGCAAAAAGGACGATTTTAGAGGCATCCTTTAGTAATAAGAGACAATATGCCGACTCTTTGCTTAAAACCCATACTCTCTCTAGTCTTGCCCATCCTAGCGGTAATCGCCATGTTCACCATGTTCGAGGTCTTCGGAAGGAGCGAAAAGCGCTACAATATCGAAACGCTCAAAAAGATACACAAGGTGAATGGCGTTGTATATTTTTTCATATTCTTACTGTTCTCATATCTCTGCATAAGATATATAATATCCTCCAAGGCCGAGCTCACGCCGCGCGGCACATTTCACAGCCTGTTCGCCGTTACGATATTCGTCCTTTTCGGAGTGAAGTTATCCTTCATCAGACGTTACAGACAATTCTACAATCAGGCGAGGATATTGGGCCTCTTGATCGCGCTTATAACCTTCGGGCTGATATGGACATCAGGCGGCTACTATCTTCTTGTCACTGGATTCAATACGAAACCGTTTAAGAAAGCAGAGGCGCAAAACAAAGGAACAGGGGCGGCCAAAATTATTGTCAGGACAGACCCTGAAAGCATCAAGAAAGGAAAAAGGCTGTATGAATCAGACTGTTCGTCATGTCATTACGCCGATAGCGTTAAGTGGAAGATAGGGCCCGGGCACAAAGGCATCTTAAAAAATCCTCTGCTGCCTGCAAGCAAAAGACCGGCCACCCCTGAAAACATAGCAAGACAGTTGAGGCATCCCTACAGGGATATGCCCTCATTTGCGAATCTGTCTGAAGATGACGTTTTGAACATCATCGCATACTTAAACACACTTTAAAATGACAGGGGATCATCTCCTGGACCGTTTCACCGATGAAACCGGCGACCGGAATAAGGCACTAAAAGGAGGAGGCTAAC
>JAJYLJ010000177.1 GCA_021787835.1 Deltaproteobacteria bacterium
ACAATAAGATAAGGGTCATTCAGAGAAGGGCATACGGACTAAGAGATGAAGAATACCTTCGCCTAAAAGTCCTTACTTGCATGCTCAAGGAGATATAAATGACCCACACTCTTACGCGAAGACCCAAGAAACTTATATAATCAGGGTTGCCAGGGTTACTTTCATAGAATTGCTGACGTGCCGCCAGCTCCGAATGCTCTTGCCCCTCATCCATAAGCAGACGATGCAGCTCCTCATTAAACAAATACCCTGCCGCACCAATTCCAGCCCCTGAAAGAAAACCTTTTCCAAAGCCATTGCCGCTCATTTCAGACGTAAATCCCCCGGTAACCCCTCCCACAATTGCCTGCCCTCCTAATTGATAACCAAAACCGTCCGGGATAAAGTTTCTAGCATAGTCCCCGAATCCACCAGATATCCCGCCTATTAACGCACCTCTTCCGCCATTGTCTCCATTTATAGCGCCGGCTAGGCCTCCGGCAAAAGTTCCGGCGACTGCATGAATTCCCGCCTGTTCAAGAGGCGTGATTGTCTGGACCACTTCGCATCCGTCCAAAACGTTCCCGGCCGCAATAATCTCCCCTGCGGCATAAAATGCTACGGCCGTTATCGCGATTTCTATTAGTGTTCTCGTATTGAAAACATGTCCAATCCCGCTAAACGGATGCCGGAAAGGGTGCTTCCAGGTGAAGCGTCCGGTGGGATCAATATAGAGTATCGGATTGTTATCCACATAGGAATACCTGTTCAACGACTGCGGGTCATAGGGGCTTTGAACAAATATATCCGCACTTATAAATCTGCTCAGTGCGGGATCATAATATCTTGCATTGTAATAATACAGCCCCGTTTCGGGGTCCGCTTCCTGTCCGGTGAACTCGTACTTCACATTAGCGCTTCCTGTTTTGCTCAGCACCTGACCGAACGGATAATAGTGTATCTCCTCCACTTCATTGCCGGACTGGTCGGTGACAACGCTGCTGCTTCCCAGGTGGTCGTCCTGATAGAAATAGGTATTGGCTCCGTTTACTGACGCAACCAGCGTTGAGCTGGAGAATATGTATTTGGTGCAGACACCGTTTGTGCACTCAAAAAGCTTGCCGATGTAAACCGTTGTACCCGATGGGGCGATCTTCTTGACCCGCTGCCCCGTATAGTCATATACCGACTGCACGGTGCCGCCGCTGCCGGTAAGGGATGCGGCCCTGTTGTCGTAATCGTAAGTGATGGGACTTCCAAGCCGGTTTGTCATATTGCCGTTTGCATCGTACAGATAGCTGTTCGTCCCCGCCTGTGTCGCGGCATGCACGTGCCCGGCATCGTTATAATAGAGGTTATACTGTTTTTAGTTGAAATAGGAAAGAGTGGCTCCCCCGTGGCATAATCCACGGAACCAAACAATCCTTTAAGAAAGGAAGGAGCCACATATGAAGGAAAACACAAGGAAGAGGAAAAAAGCAATACTGGGGTTCAAGGAGACATTGGGCAGGGAATGGATAATCGAGCGGCTATACCAGGTATACGAGAGCGGCAAACAGGGTTTTGACTCGATGATGCTGAAGCTGGGCAAGATGATGGCGGAGACGATTATGTACATAGAGCGGGAGGAAATATCCGGCCCGGACTATATGCCCTTGAGCCCCGATATTCGGAAACACGCGAGCCAGGGCGGCTCAGTGTTTATCGGGGATCAGAGGATCAAAGGCGTACAGCATCCGCGGCTCCGGGGGCCTCAGGGGGAGATCACACTTCAGAGCTATCAGAAGATGAAAGCCCCCGGGGGATTTTCAGAGGAGCTGCTGGGTAAGGTGCTCAGGGGTATTTCTTGCCGGAAGTACGGGGAGACGGTGGTGGATGCAGCCGGGGCATTCGGGGTATCGGCCAGCGCGGTTTCAGCGCGTATTATAAAGGCGACTTCAAAAAAGCTCCGGGAATTCAAGGAGCGGGCTTTGTCATCGTTTGTGCCCTTTGCGATATTCATTGACACCATTCACCGGGGCAAGAAGGACGCCAAGGAGGCGTTCATAGTGGCGCTGGGGCTGGACGTTAATGGCAGGAAAATGCCGCTGGGGTTTTGGCAGGGGGCAACGGAGAACCACGAAATCTGCGAGGAACTGCTTGCCGACATGGAGCGCCGGGGTCTGAAAATTTCCAGGCGGATCATATGGGTCACGGACGGCGGCAAGGGAGTTATAAAAGCGTTGAAGGATCGCTTCGGGAAAAAACTTATACACCAGAGGTGCACCATCCATAAGGACCGAAACATCCAGAAGCACCTTGCCAAGAAGTACAGGAAGGAGGCCCACCGGCGGTTCACGGCGGCCCTGGAGCAAAACAGCTATAAAGACGCGCGCAGCATGCTCATGGACATGGAGAAATGGCTCAGGTGCATCAACGAGTCGGCTGCGGATTCGCTTCTGGAGGCGCTTGAGGAAATTCTCACCCTTCACAGACTGAAGGTACCGGCCCTGCTCAGGAAAACATTACAATCGACCAATCCCATCGAGAGCATGTTCTCCACGGTAAGGGGCGCCGAGGGCAACGTAAAACGGTATCGTGGCAGCGCCATGATGCAGCGGTGGCTTGCAGCCGATCTGCTTTATGCGGAAAAAGGTTTCAAGCGGATCAAGGGCCACGCCTCGATTGCCGGCGTCATCGGCAATATCGAGGCCGCCGAAAATGATGCAATTGACAGGCTGGCGGCGTAAGGGAAAATGGGGTAAGCGTCAAGTAAAGTACATCTTCCGCTGAAGTGCCCAGCCATGCCATCCTACTTCTGAATAACAAAACAGAAGGAGGCGCGGGCATGGAAAAATCAGAACGGATTGAAAGGCGTAAATACTGG
>JAJYLJ010000045.1 GCA_021787835.1 Deltaproteobacteria bacterium
CGATGCCTATAGGGGCGGTTAGAAAATACTCGTGGCCTCCGTTTGAGAAGAAATAGTAAAGGCGCATCTCGGCAAGGTTTACAACTATGCCAGAGCTTATCCTCTCCTGCGGCAGGACAAAGGCCAGCGGAATAGTTATCTGCGCCCCCTTTTGGGGGACCCATGGGTCGATCCCCGGATTTGCGGCCACGATCTGGTTGTATCCGAGGTCAAAGTCGCGCGCTATGTCAAGGAGTGTGTCTTTTTTGTTCGCTATTACCTTGTGGGTAGCGCCATATAAGGTTTTTTCTGGTGACAATATGAAAGACCCCAGCGCCCACGTGGAACCGGCGCAACACAATGACAGCCAGAGAAAGGCGGCGCTTCCAAAAAACAAAGGACTTGTTCGTTTCATGCGATCTTTATCTCCATCATCGAGTACAGGCGCTCGAAATTCATATATTCCTTGAAGAGTTTTTCAATATGCGCGAGTTTTTGAGGCTGGTGGAAGCGGGTTTTGCCAAAGAAGTTTTCGATTGTTTCTATGGCGCCCATTGTGTCGAGGTTTGTTAATATGACCGGCACCCCTGCCTCCTCGGCCTTTCCTATTATCATGGGGCTTGGCCTGAGGCCGCCTGTAAGTATCAAGCACTTGGTGGATGTCTCTATGGCGGCAAGTTGTATGTCGGGTCTGTCTCCGCCCGTTATCACCGCCTTGTTCCGTTTTCTTCTGAAGAATTTGATCGCGCTTTCAAAGCTCATTGCGCCGACCATAAGTGTTTCCACCAGTCCTTCAAGATTCTCTCTCGCACACAAGACCTCGCCTCCGAGTCCATCGAGGATCTCGGCCACGCTTGCGGCCATGAGGAGCTTCTCCTTTGGAAGGATGGCGAAGACCGGCACCCCGCGTTTTTCAAGATAGGGCCTTATGACCCCTTCGGCAAAGGCCGTTTTGTTGGGAGGAACCCTGTTTATTATGGCCCCGAGCATCGAGCCCCCGAGGCGCACCTTTGCGGTGATGATGTCGTCGAGCACCTGCAGCTCTTTCTCAAAAGGGACCACCACCAGCGCCTTTGCCCCAAGCATCGGGCCTGTCTGCGGCGGGGCCAGATCCACAAACCAACCCTCCCTAAGGCTCGCCCCTCCCTCGAGCACGACCATGTCTTTGCCGTTTGCTATGGTGCTAAACGCGGATTTTACGTCCTTGGCGAGTCTTTGGGCCGCGCCCTTAAGTATGTTTTCGATGATGCCGCTGTTAAGAATGGCCGGAGCCATTGTCTCTACCGGGTCGGCGAGATCGAACGTCGCCTTTACGAAGACTGCGTCTTCATCCGTTATCTTTCCATCCAGTATGGCCGGACTGGTGCTCAGCGGCTTCATATAGCCAGTCTTGAGCCCATGCGAGCGGAAATGTCTAATAAGCTCTACACACACGGCACTTTTACCTGAAAAATTCTGAGTAGAGGTTACATAGATGCTTTTTGTCATGGCATTCTCCATTTTTCGCTAAAGCTTAAGCACGAAACGTACGTCAAGCCCCATGACCCCGCGTTTTTCCTCAAAGACCATGAGAGGGTTTATATCCATTTCGACTATCTCCGGAAATTCGGTAACAAGATTTGATACAGCGATAAGCGTATCGGCTATCGCGTCAATATCGAGGCGCCTTGATCCCCTGACGCCGTAAAGCAAGCCGGATGAACGTATCTCGGAGATCATCTCCAGGGCCTCGTCTTTTGAAAACGGGGCTATGCGGAAAGAGACATCCTTCAGCACCTCGACATAGATACCGCCAAGGCCGAACATAACGAGCGGGCCGAACTGCGGGTCCCGGTTCATGCCGATGATGACCTCGCCATCTCCCTTGATTTGTTTTTGCACGAGACATCCCCATATCTCTGCATCGGGCATATATCGTTGGGCGCGGAATGTTATAAGGTCAAAGGCGTCGCGCACGGCCCTTGCATCCATTATATCGAGGTGCACCCCGCCGATGTCCGTCTTGTGGAGTATGTCCGGCGAGGCTACTTTCATGACTACCGGATAGCCTATTTCTTCAGCGAAATCAATCGCTTCTTGTTGGCTTTTACAGAGTTTGGATGTCGGCACGGCAACCCCGCATGAGGAAATGATCTGCCTTGCCTCGGCCTCGGCAAGCTCCGATCTTCCGCCCTTCCTCGCCCCATCTATCACGGCCCTTATCTGATCCTTGTCTATATTCGGCCGTTCATATGTTTGGACAGGGGTATCTTGCCATTTCTTTTGTTCGCACAACACCTTAAGGACCGCCACCGCCCTCTCGGGGATGATGTAGTTTGGCACCCGGCCTTCTTTCAATATCTTTTGCGCGGCCTTGAGGTTCTTGTCCCCCATAAAACAGGCCAGTATGGTCTTTTTTGACTCCAGCGAAATATCGACGACGGCCCTTGCCGTATCTTCCGCCTGGGTCATGGTCTGCGGGGTCAGTATGACCATCATGGCGTCGACCGCCTGGTCCTTGGCTACAAGGCCCAGCGCCTCTTTGTAGCGGTCAGCCAAGGCGTCCCCGAGCAAGTCAACAGGGTTTATGACGCTTGCCGCAGGCGGCAGGGCCGCTAAGAGGCTGTTCATGGTATCGCTTGAAAGTGCGGCGAGTCTGAGCCCGTTTCTTTCGATGGCGTCGGTAGCCATGATGCCCGGGCCGCCGGCGTTTGTCACGATCGCTATCCGGTCGCCTTGCGGAAGTGGTTGCATGACAAACGCCTCGGTAAAGTCGAACAGGTCGGCGATTGAACCGGCCCTTATGGTCCCTGACTGCTTGAAGGCCGCTTCATAGGCCTTCTCGCTTCCGGCCAGCGTCCCTGTGTGAGAGCTGACCGCCCTGGACCCGGCGCTGGTTGAGCCTGATTTTATCGCGACAAACGGTTTTTTCTTGGTAAGCCGCCTGGCGAGATCCATAAATCTGGCCCCGTCCGAGATGCCCTCGAGATATCCCATCACTACCTTTGCATCAGGGTCGTCAGCCCATGCCTCCATAAAATCAAGTTCGCTTAAATGCGCTTTGTTCCCAAGGCTTACAAATCTTGAAAATCCCAGGCCGATGGCAAAGGACATGTCAATTATGGAGGTGCAAAGGGCCCCTGATTGCGACATAAAGGCAGCCTCGCCCTTGAGGGGCATGGAGGCGGCGAACGAGGCGTTCATGGGCGTGATGGTATCTATGAGCCCAAGGCAATTCGGCCCCAGTATGGGCATATGATAATAATTTGCGATTTTGGCCATTTCAATTTCCCTGAGGAGCCCTTCATGGCCTGTTTCCCTGAAGCCCGCCGAGATGACGGCCGCGGAGCCCACCGTGCATTCACCGCATTCCCTTAGCGTTTCAATCACATAATCGGCCGGTATGGCTATGATTGCAAGGTCTACCGGTTTTCCGACGGCCTTTATGTTCGGATAGCTTGCAAGGCCCAGGATTTCCCCGGGTTTAGGATTGACAGGATAGATCGGTCCCTTGAAGCCGCTTGTTATGAGATTTTGGAGTATCTCATGACCGATCTTTTCTGGATGACTCGATGCGCCTATAAGGGCGATTGCCTGCGGAGAAAACAGTTTCTCAAGCATGTGCGTTTCTCGCGTTGTCCTTGGAGCGGCTGTTTGTATTTTTCTTGAGTCCTTTTTGTATCCCGGCCTGTATGGATAAGACGAGATCGAGAGGCCTTTCCGCCATACGGATCGGCCTTCCCATAACTATATAGTCAGTCCCGTTTGCAAAGGCCTCTTCCGGGGTCACTGTCCGCCTCTGGTCGTCTTCCGTCGAATCTTTAAATCTTATACCGGGGGTTATGATAAAAAAGTCTTTATCCAGCGACGCTCTTAGCATGGCCGCTTCCTGGCCTGATGCGACAACGCCGTCACAGCCAAGAGATACGGCCGCCGTGGCCCTTTCAAGCACCAGATCGCTTAGCGTTCCGGCAAGGCCGAATTCACGGGCATCTTCACCTGACAGGCTCGTAAGCACCGTAACCGCGAGGATTTTGACCTCCCCTTTAGCGCTGGCCGCCGCCCTGACTATAGACGTGTTTCCGTGTACGGTGGCGAAGTCTATACCCCGCCCTCTAAGTTGCCTTACGGCCTTCATGACCGTATTGGGCACATCGAAGAATTTCAAGTCAAAAAAGACCTTGTGTCCGCGAGTCTTTATCCATTCAACGATTGGAAAGCCTCCGGCCAGGAACAGTTCCAGTCCGACCTTGTAAAATCCGATTGATCCTTCAAGGGTTTTTACCCACGACCTCGCCTCGTCGGGCGTTTCCACGTCCAGAGCGAATATGATGCGGTCTCTTAGCGGGATGTCTTTTGGCTCCATGTCTAACATTATTTAATATCATGTTATAAAATTCAAAGTCAACATGTCGGGGGCGTTTGACATGATCCTGCTCCCAAATAAAACGGATGGCCTGCCGTGTCTTGACGCATAAAATAGTGTGTGTTATTAGGTCCATGTCGTGGGGCTGTAGCTCAGATGGGAGAGCGCTTGAATGGCATTCAAGAGGTCAGCGGTTCGATCCCGCTCAGCTCCACCATATAAAATCGGTAATAGGGATGGCCCTCTGAAGGGGTTTTTCCTATTAAAAAATCTCTGCTGCACAATTATTGGCCTTCTTTTGCAGCAGAGATTTTTTAATAATTCCTAATGGTCCGGAGCAGAGCAGAGTTTATTCTATAAATGTCCGATACCCCTGATAAAAATAAAACTGTTGAATATGATCTGAGGCTAAAAGAGGCCGAATTGACCTTGAGGGCCTCAAAAGAGATCGTGGCCAAGTTCATCGAAACGGGCCGTGTAAGCCCTACATCTTTTGAAGAGGTATTTAGCAGGGTGTTTGAGGCCGTCACCAAAGCGGTTTCAAGCCATATCAACCGGTCTTCGTAGGCCCTCCTGCGCCGCCGTCTCTATTTTTTTTGCAAAAACATCTTCACTGGTCTCTTAGTTTCAGATTTTTATTTTCAATCTTGACCAACGGAAAGGGCACGCCGAGTAATGGTTTCGCCTGCCGAAAATGAGTGACAGTTCATTTTTTTTCTTGACACCATAAAAAGAATGTTATAATCATACTTGTGATTTTAAGCGCACGCTTAAGGTTATTTTTGGCTTGACTTTTTAGGGAGAAAGAAATAAATAAAATTTATTTTTAACTTACCGAGATAATTTTATTTATTATTTTCACGGTGATCATGAATCATTATTCATAGTTGCAATTGTTCCTTGCTATAAAGGGAGGTTGACATGATGAGCGGGTTTGAAACCATAGTCATGTATCTTGGGATGTCTCTTTTGGCCATCGTGGCGATGCTCGGCATTTCCGCCGCCCTTGGCCCGTTCCGCCCCAAGCCCCGCAAAGGGACAACCTATGAATGCGGCGTGCCCCTGCTTGACCCTGCCATAAAGCGTTATGACGTCAAATACTACCTGGTGGCCGTGCTGTTTCTGATATTTGACCTGGAAACCGTCTTGATATATCCCTTGGCCCTTAAATATCGCGCCTTGGCCCAGTATGGGTGGGGCGTTTTTTTTGAGGTCTTCATATTTGTAGCTGTCTTACTGATAGGTCTTTTCTATGCCATAAAGAAGCGTGCCGTTGAATGGGATTAGGGGAGAATTTATATGGGAATACAAGCATATAGCGGTTCAGGTTGGGTACTTACCAAACTTGAGGAATTGATCAATTGGGGTCGGAAGAGGTCTCCGTGGCCGCTTCCATACGGTACCGCCTGCTGCGGCATAGAGATGATGTGCGCCCTGGCTTCGGGTTATGACATGGCTAGGTTTGGCGCTGAAAGGCCCAGTTTTTCTCCTCGTCAGGCCGATGTGCTTATCGAGGCTGGCACGATTTCAAAGAAAATGGTTCCGATCCTTCAGAGGATATACGATCAGATGGCCGAGCCTAAATGGGTGATAGCCATGGGGGCGTGTGCATGCAGCGGCGGCGTGTTCAGGACATATTCCACGCTTCAAGGAATCGATAAGGTCATCCCCGTCGATGTCTATGTGCCAGGGTGTCCACCCAGGCCAGAGGGCTTACTTTATGCCCTGATCAAGGTTATGGAGAAGATAGAAAAAGATCATCCTCTCAGGAAGCAGTTTGAGCAATTGGAATTAGCGGGGAGTTGTGGCAATGCTTAAGGACATGGTGCAAGGGTGTCTCGGGCCTTTGGCGGTGTGCATGAACGAATGTCAGGGAGACCTCAGCGTAGAGGTGTCCAAGCCCCAGGTATTGGAGGTGCTGCGCCGTCTGAAAGACGACCCTGGGTTGGGTTTTGATTTTTTGAGCGACCTTTTTGGGGTGGATAACTCAGATCTCCACAAGAAAAAGCCCGCGCCAAAGAAGGCCGCGGGGGAAGGTGCAGCTGACGCCGAGCCTGAGCAGCCAGGGCCTCTGCCCCCACGTTTTGAAGTGATCTATCTCTTGCTGTCGCTGAAGACAAATAAGCGCCTTCAAGTAAAGGTGAAGGTCCCTGAAGATGACATGACTGTGGACAGCGCGACGTCAATCTGGAAGGCGGCCACTTGGCCAGAAAGAGAGACCTTTGATATGTATGGCATACGTTTTAAGGGGCATCCGGACCTTAGAAAGCTTCTCATGTGGGATGAATTTCCGGCCCATCCTCTCAGAAAGGACTATCCGCTCGAGGGATTGGGAGAGGAAAGGCATTTGATATACGAATAGCTGTGGGGCCGACCGGCGGGTTTAATTTAAGCAATTTCGTTGTTGGCCGGCGTTGATCTTAATTGGGCTGCGGCCCTATACAAAGATATAAAGAAGGGGGGAAGATAAGGTGCTGGAAGATTCTTGTCTGTCAGGCCATTCGACCGGTGACTATGTCAAGATAAATATAGGCCCATCTCATCCGGCCATGCACGGCACCCTTCGGGTGGTCGCCTGGACGGATGGCGAGACAGTTGTAAAGGCCGATCCGGAGATAGGTTATCTTCATCGCGGCGTGGAGAAGCTGGCCGAGGCCATGACTTATCATCAATTTATCCCCATAACCGATAGGCTCAATTATTGTTCGGCCATCTGCAACAATGTCTCATATGAGATGGCGGTGGAGAAACTCATGGGCATCGAGGCCCCGGAAAAGGCTCAGCTTATCCGCGTCATCATGATGGAACTGGCCAGGATTGCGGATCACCAGGTCTGTGTTGGCATACTCGGTGTGGATCTGGGCGCGTTTACTCCGTTTTTTTACCTCATAATCCAGCGCGAAGAGATATATGAGATATTTGAATGGTATAACGGGGCAAGGCTTACAAATACCTTCGGCCGCATCGGCGGGGTGGAGGCCGATCTGCCGGATGATTTTGATCAGCGGTGGAGAGAGCTCAGGCCGAATCTCATAAAGGCGATAGACGAGACCGACAAGCTCCTTACGCACAACCGCATATGGATGGATAGAACCATAGGGGTCACGACGTTTTCAGCCGAAGATGCGCTGAACTGGGGGTTTACCGGGCCATGTCTTAGGGCCTGCGGGGTCAAAAGGGACATGAGGAAGGATGAGCCTTACTGCATGTACGACAGGTTTGATTTTGAGGTTCCGACAGGTAAGCACGGCGACGTATTTGACCGATACATGGTCCGCATGAGGGAAATGGAGGAGTCGATAAAAATTATTGACCAGGCGTATAAGATGTATAAAGAGCTGCCTGCGGACGCCCCGCTCATGGCGAAGGTGCCAAAGGCGATAAGGCCGCCGGCGGGCGAGGTTTATAATGCCATCGAGACGCCGAATGGCGAGCTTGGTTTTTTCGTGAAAAGCGACGGATCGGACAAGCCTTACCGCCTCAAGATCAGACCTCCATGCTACATGATCTATCAGGCCTTCCCGGAGATGGTCAAGGGCGAGATGATCGCCGACCTCGTGGCATGTCTCAGCAGCCTGAATGTCATTGCGGGCGAATTAGACCGATAGGAATGGAGGCATGTTGATGGACGACTGGTTGATAGCCTTAATAAAAGTTGTTTTTATCTGGGTATGGGTGCTTCTTATCGCGGTCATCATGACATGGGTTGAGCGTAGAGGTGCCTCCATGATACAGGACCGTTTGGGACCGAACAGGGCTGGCCCATTCGGACTGTTGCAGCCGCTTGCGGACGGCATAAAACTGTTCACTAAGGAAGATATAGTGCCGGATAAGGCAAAAAAGATACTTTTTTCCCTCGGCCCGATACTCTTTGCCCTGCCTGCCTTTTCAGCTTACGCGGTGGTGCCTTTCGGCGACAAAATTGTCCTGGGCGGAAAAGAGATCATATTGCAGGTTTCGGACATAAACGTAGGGTTCCTGTATGTGGTCGCTTTGGGGTCCATGGCTGTCTATGGGATAATCGTAGGCGGCTGGGCCTCGAACAATAAGTACTCAATACTTGGCGGCCTGAGGTCCACGGCCCAGCTCATATCATATGAAGTGCCTTTGGGTCTGGCGCTTCTTGCCATAACTTTGATTTACGGGACCTTCAGCCTTAGAGAGATAGCCCTTGCGCAACAGGGCACCTTTCTTGGAGTGTTTCCCAACTGGGGTATATTTAAACAGCCCTTAGGTTTTATTCTCTTTATAGTTACGGCCTATGCGGAAGCAAATCGCGTACCCTTTGATCTGCCCGAAGCGGAAAGTGAGATCGTATCCGGTTATCACACGGAATACGGCTCCATGCGTCTCGGCCTGTATCTCTTTGGCGAGTATGTCAACCTGTGCACCCTTTCGGCCCTGATAGTGACGTTCTATTTTGGCGCATGGCATTTGCCATATATAAATATGGCGGCTTTTCTAGGCCCTATATCCTACGGCATAGCTTCATTTTTGGTCTTTTTCTTAAAAGTTTCCTTTTTCCTGTGGCTTTTTGTCTGGGTGAGATGGACAGTGCCGAGGTTTAGGTATGATCAGGTCATGGGGCTTGGATGGAAGGCCCTTATACCTCTTGCCCTTATAAACCTGTTTATAACGGCGTTGGCCATTCAACTTACGATATAGGAGTGACTTTCATGGCCAAACCAGTTGTAGAAAAGAAATATACCCTGGGCGAGCGTATCTATCTCCTTGAGATTCTGAAGGGCATGGTGCTGACATGGAAACACTTTGTCTTTAATTTCATGGCGTCGTTCAGATCTGGACCGCACACCGTGCCAACCACATGGCAGTATCCCGAAGACAGAAGAGAAATATCGCCTATATTCCGCGGCGAGCACATGCAGACGCTTGACGATCAGGGCAGGGAAAAGTGCATTGGTTGCGGTATGTGCGCCAAGATATGTCCGGCCCAGTGCATATCTATAGTAAAGGCCAAGGTGCCCGAGGATCAGCAGGAGCTTTATGCAGGCAAGACCTATTCTTCGTCGTTCAATATAGATTTGTTGCGTTGCATATTCTGCGGGTTTTGTGAGGAGGTATGCCCTACCAACGCCATAGTGCTTGGTCAGGGCTATGAATTGGCTGAGTATAGACGCGAGGGATGCCAGCGTGACAAGGCGAGGCTGATTGAGAATTTTAGGCTGGCCAGGGAGTCTGGCAAGCTTAAGCCGCAGAGAAAGCCAGTGATTGTGGCCGAGCCCAAGGCGAAGCCTGCCCCGGAAGGCGGGGCGCAGAAAGATCCTGGCGTCCAGAAGGTTGAGCAGGCCAAGCCGAAAAAGGCGGCCGCAGCCAAGGAAACAACTTGAACCTGAACCTAACGGACTATTAACACAAAACAGGGGAAGCTGGTGAGTAATATGGATATATATTTTTGGGTTTTTGCTGTCATGGCGGTGGGTGCCGGGGTTTTTATGATCTCGTCCAAAGATCCATTGCCGAGCGCGCTCGGTCTTTTAACGGTCTTCATCGCTTTGGCGAGCCTTTATCTGCACCTTAATGCACCCCTTGTAGCCATATTCCAGGTCACAATATATGCAGGGGCTATACTCGTCTTGGTGGTGTTTGTAATCATGCTGCTCATGACCCCAGGCGAGAGGCTTGGCGAGGTGCAGCGCAATGTTTCTTATCGAATCATGGGGGCGATACTCGGGCTCTGTGCAACCACCCTTATCGGGCTGGGGCTGAAGGGTGTCTATGACCTCGTGGGTGAGAGGAGTCTGCCTGAGGGTTTTGGCTCACCGAACCAGTTTGGCGAGCTGTTTTTCAGGAATTTCTTGCTTCATTTTGAGGTGGCCTCGGTGCTTCTTTTGGTCGCCCTGATAGGCGCCATATATATTGCTAAAAAGAAAGTTTAGGGGAAGGCCGCATGGGAACTGTAACGCTTACTCATTATATTTTATTAGCCTCGGTGTTATTTGGTTTGGGCATAATCGGCTTTGTTACCAGACGCAATGCATTGATACTCTTTATGTCCGTAGAGCTCATGCTTAATGCGGTAAACCTTATGCTTGTAGCATTTTCAAGGTTCAGGGCCGATCTGTCCGGCCAGGTTATGGTGCTGTTTATATATACGGTTGCCGCCGCGGAGGTGGCGGTTGGTCTTGCTTTGCTGATTTCTCTGTTTCGCCATGTCAGGACGGTTGATATAAATAATTTTAATATCTTAAAGGGGTAAAAACCCCGGCTGCACAGGGAGTTTTACATGGAAGGCTATATCTTTCTGATTCCGTTTTTCCCGCTCTTGGGATTCATTTTAAACGGGTTGTTTGGGAAAAGGCTTGGCAAGACCTTTGTATCTTATGTCGGGTGCGCCAGCGTAGGAATGGCCTTTTTCACCTCCTTGCTTATCGCCAACGATATGTTCTCAAGACTTCCGGAACACAGACAATTCGTCCAGACACTCTGGAGCTGGATTGCGGTTGGAAATTTTAAGATAGACCTTTCGTTTATGGTTGACCAGTTATCCTGCGTGATGATCTTGATTGTGACGGGCGTAGGCTTCCTGATCCATATATACAGCATAGGTTATATGCACGAAGATGAGTCATATTGGAGGTATTTCGCCTATCTCAATATGTTCGTCTTCTTTATGGCCATGCTGGTCTTGGGTGCGAATTATGTCGTGATGTTTGTGGGCTGGGAGGGGGTAGGGCTTGCCTCGTATCTTCTCATAGGTTTTTGGTATCAAGGCAACCAGAATGCCGATGCCGGTAAAAAGGCCTTTGTAGTAAACCGGATTGGGGATTTCGGTTTTGTCCTTGGGATGTTTTTGATGTTTGTGACATTCGGATCCCTTTCTTATTTAGATGTTTTCCCAAAGGCCTATCATCTATATGAAGGCGGCAGACTGGCGCTTGACAGTCCTGTGGTGGTGGCCATATGTCTTCTTTTATTCTTGGGCGCAACAGGAAAATCGGCCCAGATACCCCTTTATGTATGGCTTCCTGACGCCATGGCCGGTCCTACTCCGGTTTCGGCCTTGATACATGCAGCCACAATGGTTACCGCCGGTGTCTATATGGTGGCCAGATCCAATATCCTCTATACCTTGGCGCCAACCTCTCTCTTGGTCGTGGCCCTCGTTGCCGCTGCGACTTCTCTTATGGCTGCCACCATAGGCATACTGCAGAACGATATAAAGAGGGTTCTGGCATACTCTACCGTAAGCCAGCTCGGTTATATGTTTATTGGCGTGGGCGTTACCGCCTATTGGGCAGGGATATTTCATCTTATGACCCATGCCTTTTTTAAGGCCTGCCTGTTTCTTTGCTCTGGCTCGGTTATCCATGCCATGGGCGGGGAGCAGGACATGAGGAAAATGGGCGGGCTTGCCAAGAAGATGCCGATTACATACGCCACAATGCTTATGGCGACAATTGCCATATCTGGGATACCGCCCTTTGCGGGTTTTTTCAGCAAAGATGAGATACTCTGGAGGGCCTTTACCTTTCCATACTTCCCCGAGATGGGCAAGATTATCTGGTTCATGGGGACACTTGGGGCCGGTATCACTGCTTTTTATATGTTCAGGCTCATCTTTATGACCTTTCACGGCGAATTCCGTGGCACAAAGGAGCAGGCCCATCACCTGCATGAATCACCATATTCCATGACAGGCCCGCTTATGATACTGGCTTTTCTGTCGTTGATCGGAGGGTGGTTCGGCATTTCACCTCTTGTGGGTAATGCCCTTGGCGGAGGCATCCCGAATATGCTTGAGCATTTCCTTGAGCCTGTTTTTGAGCACTCCCAGAAGATAATAGAGACTGCGGCACCTGTTCCGCATTATACAGATTCTACTGAATGGCTGCTTATGGCGCTTTCAGTATTAACTGCGGCCGGCGGCATCATCGGGGCGTTTTTTGTATATGTCAAGAAATTTCCCGAGCTTCCAAAGAGATTGGCTGAAGCATATAGTTTTCACTACAAGCTCGTTTACAACAAGTATTATATAGACGAGATATATTATCTCTTGGTTGTATGCCCTATTTACTATTTGTCAGTATTTTTATGGAAGATTGTTGATGTGTTCTTGATAGACGGGGTGGGTATCAATGGGCAGGCCTGGCTGGTCCAAAAGGGTTCAGGAACAGCAAGATATGTACAGAATGGAAGCATCCAGACATACGCGGCTTTCATACTGATGGGGCTTGTGGCTATACTTTGGTATTTTTTTAAATTGAGCTAACCAGCGTTTTTAACATTCAAAAGCAAAATTAAGGAACAAGGGATTAACCATGGATACTCTTTTGACCTATGTGACCTTTTTACCACTCATGGGCGTTATACCGATACTCTTTATCCCTCAAAAGAGCGATGAAGGAAAGAATGTTATACGGGGGATATCTTTCGTTACTTCCATATTGGTTTTTTTGGTATCCTTTAGGATATTTGAAGGATTTGATGTAAAAAACGCCGGTTTTCAATTTGTAGAGCACTATCCATGGATTCCAAGTTATGGGATAAGTTATTATATGGGTGTTGACGGCTTGTCGTTTTGGCTCGTGCTTCTTACCACCTTTCTTACGCCCCTTACTATTCTTTCTACATGGAAGGCCATAAATAACAGGGTGAAGGAATTCAATGTGGCGATGCTTGTCCTCGAGACCGCCATGCTTGGCACGTTTTTCGCACTCGATCTATTTCTTTTCTACGTCTTTTGGGAACTCATGCTCATCCCTATGTATCTGATCATAGGCGTATGGGGAGGCGAGCGCAGGATATATGCGGCGATAAAATTTTTCCTTTTCACAGCGGTTGGTTCGCTTCTCATGTTGGTGTGCATAATCGGGCTTGTCTATTTCCATAAGGCGGCTACCGGGACGCTCACCTTTAACCTGATGTCCTTGTATGGAACGCACCTGCCGATGATATATGAGATACTTTTTTTTGCAGCGTTCGCCTTGGCCTTTGCCATAAAGGTCCCGATGTTTCCTCTGCATACCTGGCTTCCGGACGCGCATGTCGAGGCCCCTACGGCGGGCTCTGTTATTCTGGCCGGCATACTTCTTAAAATGGGGACATATGGCTTTTTGAGATTCGCCATGCCGCTTTTCCCTGTCGGTTCGAGTTTTTTTGCGCCCGCCATTATAGTCTTGTCCGTAATAGGCATCATATACGGTGCGTTGGTGGCAATGGTGCAGCCAGATATAAAAAAGCTCGTGGCGTATTCCTCTGTATCGCACCTTGGGTATTGTATGCTCGGTTTGTATGTCTTGACGCCTCAGGGGGTCGAAGGATCGATTTTGCAGATGATAAACCACGGCATATCCACTGGCGCGCTCTTCCTTTTGGTCGGCGTTATATATGAGCGTCGGCATACCAGACTGATATCTGAATATGGCGGAATAGCAAGGATTATGCCTATTTACAGCACTATATTTTTTATAGTAACGCTGTCGTCAATAGGCCTTCCCACTACTAATGGTTTTATAGGCGAGTTCTTGATTCTTCTTGGCACGTTTGAAGTCAATAAGACAGCCGCCGTTTTAGCTGCGTCCGGCGTCATTTTGGGTGCGGTTTATATGCTATGGATGGTGCAGCGGGTATTCTATGGCGAGGTTACAAACCCAAAGAATTTGAAACTCCCTGATCTCAGCCTAAGAGAGTTTGGCTATTTGGCCCCGCTTTTGGTGTTTATTTTTTGGATAGGTCTGTATCCAAATTTCT
>JAJYLJ010000046.1 GCA_021787835.1 Deltaproteobacteria bacterium
TCCTCATACCGCTCCGCCATGCCTTTCAAATAGCCGAGTTCCTGAAGGCGTTTGGGGTAGTCTTCGGCGTGTATCCTTTCAAGGTGTGGTCTGTACCATTCCTCAAGGCGGGCCAGCACCTCCGGAAGGTCCGATGGAGTATCCTGAAGTTCCCGCATGAGCAGCCCAAGATCCCTTACGGACTTGCCCCACGCGGCCTTTGTCTCATAATCGGCCAGGAGTTCAAAGGGGTCTTTGCTCTTAATCATGCCTGAAAATATCTTCTCCACCCCTTTTTCGCCCAGGCGTTCTATCAAAAAGAGTGTTCTTGCCAGGGCAATGCGGTCCAGCGGATTTATGAGCAGCCGCAGGAGCGAGAGCAGGTCTTTTATGTGGGCCGCTTCGGTTAAGAGCATCCCGCCGCGTTTTACAAACGGCATGGAGCGGTTCTTGAGTTCTGTTTCCAGGTGAAAGGAGTGAAACCCGGCCCTGAAGAGCACCGATATTTCACTTGATTTTATTCCTTCCTTAACGAGAGATGATATCTGTTCGGCCACAAACCGCGCCTGGTCCACTTCATCCCTGGCGGTATAAAGGCGGGGGGGACTTCCGCCCTCCCTCTGGGCCACGAGTCTTTTTGTAAAGCGTTCGCGCGCGTTGGCGATAATCGCATTTGTGCAATCCAGATTCGGCTGAGTACTCCTGTAATTCCTTTCAAGTTTTATGATCCTTGCGCCGGGGAACACCTTGGGAAATTCCAGGATGTTTTTAAAATTCGCTCCTCTGAAGGAATAGATTGACTGGGCGTCGTCCCCGACGACCATCACATTGTCATGACCGGTTGCCATGAGACGGATTATATCCGCCTGTATCGTGTTGGTGTCCTGGTATTCATCCACCATGATATAGCGAAATTTGCGGCCTACCGCCTCCCTTACGCCCGGATCGGCCTTAAGCGTGTCCCGCCATACGACGAGCAGGTCATCATAGTCCATAAGGGCATGGTTTTTTTTATATGTACTGTATGCCGATATCAGCTTTTCCATGCCTTCCAGTTCGGTAAGTAGGTGCGGAAGCTCCTTCTCAAACATATCCCTTAACCCGAGCTCCCTGTTAGCCGCCTTGCTGACAATGGATGCAAGGGCGGCCTTGTTGGGAAAGCGTTTGCCAGGGCCTGTCAGATCGAGATCTTTGGCCAGAAACTGCAGGAGCTCCTGCACATCCGATCTGTCGAGGATTGTGAATGTGTTTGGATAACCCATTATATGGGCATATTTTCTCAGCATTCCATGGGCAAAGCCGTGAAATGTCCCGCCAGCAACCTGTTCACACCTTGGGCCTATGAGTTCCGAGGCCCTTGAAAGCATGGTGGCGGCCGCCTTCCTGGTAAAAGTGAGAAGGAGTATCTGGCTAGGATCCACGCCGGCCTGTATGAGTCTTGCGACCCTGAATACAAGTGTGCGGGTCTTGCCGCTCCCCGCCCCCGCGATCACCAGCACGGGGCCGTCAATAGTCTCGACGGCCTCAAGCTGTTCGGGGTTCAGCAGCCCTGAAAAGTCTGGGACATCCCTCCTCCTGCTCACATCCATTTGCTAAATCCTATTCTGTGCGTCTAGATCGGACAAGAATTGCCCGTCTCCATTGGGAGATACTGTTTGTGGCTGTCTGACAGATCGTTTTGGATGGGCAGGATGAAATAGAAGTTATTGCCAAGGTGTGTTGGCTCATAGCCGACTACGCCGTCATGCACCTCTATGATCTTCTTTATAAAATGGAGTCCGTGACCCGTGCCGGGCTGCTTTTCGACATTCTTGCCCCTCGTCCCCTCTTCGAATATCCTCTTTGCGTCTTCCTGGTCAAGGTGGGGCCCTGTAGTAAATACATTGAATTTTACCCCTGATTTCCCAGTACCGAAGTAATCAGCCATGATTTCGCGGCCATAGGCCATGAATTTTACCGGTTGTCCATATTCGTTTATCATTTCCTGACAGTATTTCTCCGCATTGGAGAAGAGATTCGCATAGACCTGTGAGATAAGCCCGATATCGACCGCAAGCGGGATCGCCTCATCAGGTATGCCGCCAAGGTGTTCATCTATACGGATACCCCTTCTTTCAAGTCTTTCTCTGTAACGGTCAAGTTGAGGCTCTATGATCTCTTTTCTGAAATTGCAAGGTCTCCGCCTCAACACAAATTCACCTTTCTCAAAGTGCTCACGCCTGAACAGGCTTTCCAAAAAGAGACTGGTGTTCTGATAGTGTTTTTCAATCTCGTTATATTGATCTAAAAGTTCGGAATGGATCTCAAGCGCATCCTTCTGGAGCTTTATGACATTTCCAATCTGTTCGCAGTTGCCGCATGAAGGGCTCATGATCTGCCTCCCCCACGCCTGATAGATCTCGCCTATCTCCGCCAGTCTCTTGCGGAAGTTGTTCAGAAATACCTTGTAGCGCATATTTGGCACAATCACATTATGTTCTATATCGGCGATGAGTGTGCTTATAAACTTAAGGTGTTTTTCGTTCTGAATGGCTATCATTTTGTGATGCAGGCTGTATCCGATCCTGTTTGCATATTTTTCAAAAAAGAGTCTGTCTTTTTCGGTGAAATACGAAAGGGGGAATATCTCCAGCATTCCTATAACTTCATCCGCTCTGGCCAGCGGTTTTGTGACAAGCCATTTGAGATTCCCCTTTATTGGAGTAATAAAAGAGTCCCCCGCGTCATAAGACGAATCGCTTATTTTAATTTCATGTGGAGGCTCCATTCCGCAAACAGACAGGGCTGTCAGGGAATCGCAGGCCATTTGAAGTTGTTTTGTTTCCTGGTCTAAAAGGTACAGGCAGCAGTCAAATCCAAAAAATTCCTTTGGCACGAATACACAAATGCGATAAAAATTATCCAAAGTTTCATATTCTTGGGCAAGATCGAAAAAGGCCATTATGGCCCTGTCTTGCACAAGGCTGAAGGAATATTTTTCGTAGTCTTCACGTTTTTGGCGGATGCGGGCCAAAACAGATGCAAATTCAGGTGGGTCTGCGGGGCAGTATATATTCATATATTTTGTGCGATAATCCGCGCCGCATAGCACGGTGCTAAAAGGCGGCTTTTTTGAGAGGCCCTTGGTCAAAGAAATTTCTATAAATTAAATATTAAACTTACCCCCCTGAAGATGCAAATAAAAAAAATCGCACAATTCTCTTAATTCCTTAAATGATACAGCAGCATTTGCAAGACGCCTGAAGGCCGCGCCTCCATGCAGCCCTCTTGAATACCAGGCCATATGTTTTCTGGCCATCCAGATGCCTACAGACAGGCCGTAAAAAGTCTCAATCCGCTTGATGTGTCCCAGGGCTATTTCGTGTTGTTCTTCAATGGATGGCGGCGGCGGACATATCCCTTCTGTTAAATATGTCTTGATCTGCGAGAAGAGCCATGGTTTTCCAAGCGCGCCGCGCCCTATCATTATGCCATCCGCGCCAGACGTCTTTATGCCGGCCAGCGCTGAGAACGGGTCTTTTATGTCTCCGTTTGCGATAACCGGTATTGAAACCGCCTCCTTGATCTCTCTTATGACCGCCAGGTCGGCCCGGCCATTAAACATCTGGCTGCGCGTGCGTGCATGTACGGTCACAAGGGCTATGCCAAGGTCTTCGGCGGTTCTGGCTATATTCCGCGCATTCTTTGAAGCTTGATCCCAACCCAGTCTGATTTTAACAGTTACTGGCACATTTACGGCCTTTACGACCGCCTCCATCACCCTCGCCGCCTGGGCTTCATCCTGCATGAGCGCAGCCCCAGCTCCTGTACGCACTATCTTCGGCTGCGGGCAGCCCATGTTTATGTCGATGACGGCAGCCCCCAGCGCCTCGTTGATCCTTGCAGCCTCCGCCATGGTGTCAGGATTTCTGCCCGCAATCTGCACTGAAAGCGGGTATTCCTCGTTGGCTGTGGATGACATCTTGAAGGATCTGCCGTTTTTTCTAGTCATGGCCTCCGAGGATATCATTTCACTTACCGCAAGCCCTGCGCCAAACCTCCGTGCGATATGTCTGAATGGATAGTCTGTAATACCAGCCATTGGGGCGAGCATGACAGGGGGAAATATTTTGAGCGTTCCAAGCTTTATGGGTTTAAGGACAGGCGTGTGGGTCACTTCTTTTCCACTATCAGTTCTATAAAATCCTTTCGGGGTTTTTGGCTTACGATTTCGCCTCCTACGATCTCGAGCATACGGATCATTTTTGGCATGGTCTCCATTGGTATTAAGACTTTGATCCTGTAGCCCTTTGGCGTCTCGGGGGACCTGAGGCGCAGTCCTACGCCTACCAGCCCCTTTCAGCAGTCATTCCTGCTGTCTATTATTTCATCGGGCTCTTTTTTCTTGCTGTTTGACGGATTTTGTGCCATTTGTCCATATCCTTTGCCTGCCGTTTCCTTTTTGCCAAAGGCTGCTGGATAAGGCGGCGGGGCGAGTAAAAAGATTGCCATTGGTATCATTGTGAACAAGAAGCGGCGAAAGAGAGGTTTTTTTGATATTCGCATAGGCCTGTTCCCTGGCATCCGTTATCAGTGTCTGTGGAGTATCAGGTGATGCCCGCCTGGTATGAGCTCTTTCGCCTTCGATGATGAGCAAAATTCCTCGTGCGTGCCGTGAAAAACAAGGTTTTGGTTAAGGCACGCCACCTTGTTTACGTGTTTATTTACAAGGCCTATGTCATGTGTCACAAGGACTATGGTGATGCCTTGCCGGTTTAATGTGTCAAGCATTTCATAAAATTCGTCCTGGGCCTTTGCGTCAATGCCGGTTGTGGGTTCGTCGAGAAAGAGTATCCTTGGTCTGTTGACTATGGCCCTGGCGATGAAAACTCTCTGTTGTTGCCCTCCGGACAGTTCCCCTATACGTCTGCTAAGATATGCGTCCATGCCAACAAGTTTGGCGGCCTGTCTTGCCGCATCTCTATCCTTTTTGTTTAGCCAGCGCGGAAAGGTCTTGCCTGGGAGCCTTCCAAGGGCTACGACTTCATGCACTGTTATGGGGAAAATAGGGTCTATGTGGGTCGCCTTTTGGGGCACGTAACCGATCGCTCCCCAGTCGGAAAATTCCTGGATCAGCTTGCCGAGTATGTATATACGGCCGCCGTCAGGCGAAAGGAGTTTCAGGATCAGTTTTATCAGTGTGGATTTACCCGATCCGTTTGGGCCTATGATCGCAAGAAAATCTCTATCCGTGATATCAAATGTTATGTCTCTTAAGACAAGCTGATCGCGATATGAGAAATTAACGTGTTCTACTTTGACGATTATTTGCCTTTTTTCTCTGGTGATGTCCATGGCGTTGGCCTTGCCGGGTTTTTAGGTATTCCGCAATGGCTCCCTTGAGGCGAAGATATAATTTAAAAATTTGTATATCAGCCTCGCGGCGGTAAAATCGGCTGCATGATAACCTGGAATAGGTGCCAGCTCAACCACGTCAAAGGCAACTATATTGGCGGTCCTTGTGATGGCGGAAAGAAATTGGGTCAAGTCCGTCCACGACAATCCGCCTGGCTCAGGCGTCCCTACGGCAGGCATGATGGACGGGTCAAGACAATCAAGGTCAATGGTGACATATGTCGGCAAGGATGGCTCAAGCCTCGAAACGGCCTCCAGAATGGCCGAGTTTCTGTCTTCGATTACTTCTCTCGCCCATATGGGCTCGACATTTAGCCGGTTTAAAAATTCAATTTCATCCCTTGAGACTGAACGGATGCCTATCTGGAGCATGTTGCCCAGGCCGCATACCCGCCGCATGGCGCATGCGTGGCTGTAACGGCTGCCCAGGTAAGAATCCCTGAGGTCCGTGTGTGCGTCGAAGTGTACTATGTTAAGCCGACCGGCGGCGGCGTTGACGGCCTCTATGGCGCCTATGCTTACCGAATGGTCTCCGCCTATTACAACTGGCATCTGGCCCGCGTTCACGATGGGCGACACGGTGTCTTTTATCTTCTGGACCATCGCCTCGGGGGGCAATATTGGATCAATGGGCTGTATGGTAAAGACCCCCTGCCTATGAATCTCCACCCCGGTCTCTTCGTCGTAGAGCTCCATTTGTGTGGAGGCGGCAATTATATGTGAAGGCCCATCTCTTGCGCCGGCCTTGTAACAGGTGGTCAAGTCGAACGGAACCGGAACCACGATTATCTTCGCCTGATCCCGGTCTGGATAAGGCGGCGGAATCTCTAAGAAATGACTTATCAATTTCTTGGATTCTTAGACGATCATGCCGGTCCGTTCAGTATGTATGAAGTTATGGACCTTTCGGATGACCTTGGGGAATTCGAGCCCGCGGTCCAGAAGTTTGATCTCGACCTTTTTTATGTCAAAAAGCTCGGTGATGTACTTGATGGCAGCCTGGGTGTCAAAGACCTTGCAGGAAAATATGTCCAGACTGAGATAGAGTTTTTCCGGGAAGGTGTGTATGCTTATATGGCTCTCTGCTATGAGTACAAACCCTGATATGCCCCAGTCTTCCGGGACTAGTCCGGAATATTTAAATACATAGGGCGGCATTATTTTGGTCATTTTGATCTCTTCGGGGTAACGGCTTAAAAAGTCATAAATGCCGTCCAGATCCTTGAGCTTTTCTTGATCGCAGCCATAGCCGTCCATCATCAGGTGTTGCCCGAAACCATACTCAATGTCTTCCATCACGGCTAGTGTCCTCCTTCTTGTTTAAAAAGTTGGTGGTGTGACTATCCACAATATCTTGGCCTCAATCTGGCCTATGTTTTGCACAAAATGTCTTCTGTCCGCCGAGAAATAAAAACAATCGCCCTCTTCAAGTTCGTAGCCTTGCCTGCCCAGGCGAAGCGCGACCCTTCCTTTGAGCACGAAGCCAAACTCTTCGCCAGGATGCTGCCTGTCCTCCCTTGTCTTTGCATCAGGCGCAAGGGTAACCAGCACCGGCTCCATCTCTTGTCTTTGAGATGCGTGAATCAGAAGCTCCACTCTGGCATCATCCGTCGAATCGGCCAGAAGCTTGCGGTTTGAACCCTTAAAAACCGTCTGCTCCTGCGGGCTTTCCTTGAAAAAATCGGCAAGGTTCATCCCGAGTACTTCAAGTATGTCGCCAAGTGTCGCCAGGGATGGCGAGGTGTTGTCTCGCTCAAGCTGGCTTATGTAGCCCTTGGTAAGATCTGTACGGTTTGCCAGCTCCTCCTGAGTGAGGTTGTTTGCGAGCCGCAGTCGTTTGAGCCTTTCGCCTATCCTGATTTCCATTGGGCCCGATCCGATTTCCCAGCCGGAATAAGTTTACTGTTATTAAACAAAATGATTTATGTTGAGCGCTTATATAAAAGTTAGGCCAGGACTTGTCAAGTGTATTTTTATGTGCGATTTTCTATTTAATGGAAGGTTTATCCGGGAGGGCCGCCATGAAACACTTCCGTAAGGAGCTTTGGTTTAATATATCAAGCAGAAGGGCCTTGATAAACATCACGGATCAGGTTGATAATTGTCTGAAGGAGAGCGGAATCCAGGAGGGTCTGTGCCTGATTAACGCCATGCATATAACGGCCTCGGTATTTATTAACGACGATGAGCCAGGCCTTCATAAGGATTTCGATGACTGGCTGGAAGGCATTGCGCCCCATGAGCCTTTATCAAGATACCGTCACAACCTGACGGGAGAAGACAATGGAGACGCCCATTTAAAGCGTCAGATCATGGGGAGGGAGGTTGTTGTGGCCGTTACGGGCGGCAAACTGGATTTCGGCCCTTGGGAACAGATTTTTTACGGTGAATTCGATGGCTGGAGGAGGAAAAGGGTCCTGGTAAAGATAGTAGGCGAATAGCCGGCCTAGGCTGTGGCGGCTGAAGGTCTTTGGTGGCCATGCTTTTTAACAAACTCTTCAGACACTGGACATATCAGATATTTTTCCCGGGGACTATGCTCAGGGAAAAATATGAGGCCTTTAAACGCCTTTTGGAATGCGATAGGCAGGCCCATGATCTTATGGCCGGTATGCAGGAATTGACATACGGTAAGCCTGTGGACCAGGCGGCTGTCAATATCCTTTATGGCAGGCTTTCAAAATCAGTCAGCGATATGATAGATTGCCTATTGAATATAGCGCCGGTAACCTATCTCGCCCTGCCAGAATATTTTAAGAAGACGGATTTTTACATAAGGCTCGTCCTTGCCCCGCTCGAACCAGATTTTTCGCCGCCGTTTGTCATGCCTCTATCTGAAATTAATTTTAATGATGCAGCCTCTTTTTCTCTGGTAGGGCCTAAGTCCGCAAGGCTATCTGGTATCGGGGCGGGTCTCGGGCTTATGATTCCGCATGGTTTTGTGGTCACAACAAAGGCCTTTAATTATTTTATAGAGTCCAATAACATAAGAACACTTATCAATGAGCACCTCGCCGGCATAGATATGAAGAGGCCTGGTTCGTTAAGCTCCATTTCAAGACAGCTCATCAATATAGTCATGTCGAGCCAAGTCCCTCAGGTGGTTCAGGACGAGATATTTTCTGCATTTGACGCGCTAAAAAAGGGTACCGGCAAAGACGATGCAAGGATCGCCGTGAGGAGCAGCGCTGTAAGCGAGGATTCCAAGGCCTCTTTTGCCGGTCAGTATCTTACGCTTTTAAATGTCAAGGATGAGGAGATAATTGATGCCTATAAAAAGGTTATCGCAAGCAAGTATTCTTCAAAGGCCCTGTATTACAGAATAAACAAGGGCTTTTCCGATGTCGAGACGCCTATGGCGGTTCTGGTTGTCGAGATGATAGATGCCGCTACAAGCGGAGTGGTGGCCACGTCTGATCTTGAACAGGGCAATGAGGATGTATTGAACATTTACTTCATACCCGGCATGGGGGGGCCATTAGTGAGCGGCGAGGCCTCGGCCGATGCCATGCGTATAAAAAAGACCATTCCGATGCAGGTGCTTGAAAGGCGTCATGGAGGCATTACGGCCGTTGTCTCTGAAAATGAAAGGTCATCCAGGTTTTATCTTGACGATAACGCCGCATTGATGCTTGCACGTTTTGCACTGGAGATCGAGAGGCTTTACAGTGAGCCCCAAGAGATAGAGTGGTGCATGGACGGAGCAGGGAGGCTTTTTTTCCTGCAATCAAGGCCGCTTGTAGTGGAAAGTAATACTGAAAGGGCCGCCTATGGCATCCGGGAAGAGGCGAAGGATAATTCTTCTCCTGCCGCCATTCTTGTCAAAGGCGGAGACAGGGCGTCTTGCGGCAAGGCCTCTGGTAAGGTTTTTAAGATCGCGTGTTTATCAGACCTTGAGCTGGTCCCTGACGGCGCCGTGCTTGTGGCCGAGAACGCCCTTCCTGCCTATGCGGAGGTATTGGGCAAGATTTCGGCGGTTGTTACCGACAGAGGTAGTATAGCCGGTCATCTGGCCATGGTCGCCAGGGAATTTCATGTCCCCGCCATTGTGAATACGGTTTTTGCCACGAAGACTTTAATGGATGGCCAACGCGTCACTGTGGATGCCGATGAAGGAATCGTCTATGAAGGAATTGAGCGACCAGGCGCGCGTCAGAGCCATTCGCAGCCAGCATGGATGGCTGGCCCATTCGGCAAGAGGCTGAACGATGCGCTGGGCTATATAGTCCCATTAAGACTTATTGACCCGTCTCAGCCTTCATTCAGTCCGCAAGCCTGCCGTTCACTGCACGACATTATACGTTTTGTGCACGAAAAGGCCATGTCCGAGATGTTTTTGACAGGTGCAACAAGAAGAGGTGCAAGGGTATATGGCGCCAAGAGGTTTGAGTCAAATATACCGCTCACGCTTTATGTCTTGGATGTAGGCGGCGGACTTTGCGCAGATGCGGAGGAAACGGACAAAGTCGATATATCCATGGTGTGTTCCCGTCCCATGCTCGCCTTCTGGAAAGGCATTGCCCATCCTGACATCAACTGGCCTGAACAGGGCAACTTTGACTGGCGGGCGTTTGGCGATGATGTCTTGGCAGGAGGGATCGCGGGCAAGGGATCATCTGCGTTCGCAAGTTATGCCGTCATCTCCTCGGATTATATGAATATCAGTATGAAATTCGGTTATCATTTTGCAATTCTTGATGCGATGTGCGGTGAGGTTGCGGATGAAAATTATATTATGTTCAGATTCGCCGGGGGAGGCGGCACGCTTGGCGGCAGGCTCTTGAGGCTGGAATTTTTGCTCGCTGTCATGGGTGAGCTTGGTTTTGCGACCACGGTCAAGGGGGACCTTTTGGATGCGCGTATAGAGAGACTGGATCTGGATGGCATAGAAAAAAAACTTGTGATTACCGGGAGCCTTTTGGGGGTTACCAGGCTGATGGATCTGATTTTCAAGGATAGAGCGGCGGTCGAAAGGTGCGCGCGCGAGTTTATGAGCGGCAATATGGCGCTATTAAGGGGCGGCGATGTGCTTGATTGATCAAGCACATGTTTTGCCGCGTAGGCAATGCGTGCCAATGAACAAAGAAGAGGCGAGGCATTTTTTTTGGAAACAGGTCTTGACAACCATATCATGAAAAGGCTATTTTTGTTTGTCTTTAATGATTCTGTGAAATTAGCGATCCAGCCGTCCTGTGTCAGGGCAAATTTCAGGTTCATAACCTCTTAATCCAGGGTATTTCTTTTAAAGAGTGCTCCAATCCCATTGATGAGAGATGGCTTATCTAAGTTTAGATTATTTTAAAGTCCTTATGCCGCAAAAACCGGCATATAAAATCCGATGAGGTCCATTTGATGCCCAAAAGAAAAAAAGAAACCGTTGAACAAATCTTTATTGAAGAGCCTCCGCCGCCAGCCGTTCAAGGCCATCAGACAATAAATCTTGCTGGTCTCAAAAAGAACAATATAACAGAGCTCTATCAGATGGCTAAAGGGCTCGGAATTGACGTTACCAGCGGGATGAGAAAGCAGGAGCTTATTTTTGCCATACTCAAGGCCCAGACCGACAGAAACGGCGGGGTATATGGTGAAGGCGTGCTGGAGGTGCTCCAAGATGGTTTTGGTTTCCTCAGAAGCCCTGATTACAGCTATCTTCCCGGCCCCGATGACATATATGTGTCGCCTTCGCAGATAAGACGGTTTAACCTTAATACAGGAGATACTGTTTCAGGTCAGATACGGTCACCAAAAGAAGGGGAGAGATACTTTGCCCTGCTGAAGGTTGAGTCAATAAATTTTGATCCGCCGGAGGCCTCGTTTGGGACGATAAATTTTGACAATCTTACGCCTACTTATCCTGATAGACGGATAAGGCTCGAAACAGAATCTGATAATTATTCCGCGCGGATAATGGATCTTTTGACTCCGATAGGCAAAGGGCAAAGGGGGCTCATAGTGGCGCCGCCCAGGACAGGAAAGACGATGCTGCTGCAAAATATTGCAAACAGCATATCCAGAAATCATCCAGAGGTCATATTGATAGTGCTCCTCATAGACGAACGTCCTGAAGAGGTGACCGATATGCAGCGGCTGGTGAAGGGAGAGGTTGTGAGCTCCACGTTTGATGAGCCGGCTCAGCGCCATATTCAGGTCTCTGAAATGGTTATAGAGAAGGCCAAGCGCCTGGTCGAGCACAAAAAGGATGTGGTTATACTGCTTGACAGCATAACCAGACTCGCCCGCGCATACAACACTGTGGTACCGCCGAGTGGAAAGATACTCTCTGGAGGCGTTGACTCCAACGCACTTCACAGGCCAAAACGCTTTTTCGGCGCTGCAAGGAATATGGTTGAGGGCGGCAGTCTTACCATTATGGCGACGGCTCTAATAGATACTGGAAGCCGCATGGATGAGGTCATATTCGAGGAGTTCAAGGGGACCGGCAATATGGAGATCCATCTCGACAGAAAGCTCTCCGATAAGCGCGTATTTCCGGCCATAGACATAAACCATTCCGGCACCAGAAAGGAGGAATTGCTCCTTCCAAAAGAGGTCCTGACCAGGATATGGATACTTAGAAAGCTTCTTTCTCCATTGAATCCTGTTGACAGCATGGAATTTTTATTGGATAAGATGCAAAACACCAAGAACAATGAGGAATTCCTGGCTGCCATGAATAGATGATGTCACCTGAAACCAGGTTGACTCCTTGGATGTTTAATAATCTTCTAAATCAAGCTCAATTATGGAGGCTACAACAAGATGAAAGACGGTATCCATCCCAAGTATAAGACGGTGAAGGTGCGCTGCGCATGCGGAAACGAATTTGAGGTAGGCTCTACCGTGGATGAGATCAGGGTTGACATATGCTCCCAGTGTCATCCTTTTTTTACTGGCAAGCAGAAATTGATCGATACTGCCGGCAGGGTTGAAAAATTCCAGCGCAAGTACGGGTTGAATGATAAAAAATAACCAGCCGCGTCATTTGAGGCTGGCGGCCTTGATGGCCTTTTTGTTTGCCCCTTTAAATGTTGGGGGGCAGGCGGTTATTGAAGGCGTTATGATGCGCAGTCCCAAGGCCATGGCCATAGCGGTCAGGCGCCCTGATGGCAGTATCGCAGTCAGGGAAGAAAGATGGCGGTGTATTGCCGAAAAATTGCCATTTTTTAGATGGCCCATTTTAAGGGGTTCCGTGGTGCTTGTTGAGGCCCTGATAAACGGCATCCAGGCGCTCAATTTTTCCGCCAAGGAGTCGATAGTCGGCCTTGAGGCTTCTGCCGCCAAGACCTCGGCGAACGATATTTCTGATTGGGCCCTTGCGTTTACGGTATTTTTCTCTTTGGCCCTGGGCGTGTTCCTTTTCTTGATCGTTCCGCATATAATAAGCGGTATTTTTTTGAAATTGTGGGGTATCAGTGGCGGCATAAGGTCGTTTGCATTTCATGCCGTTGACGGATTGATAAAAATATCTATATTTATTATATATATATTAGTCATCGGCCGTATAGCCGACATAAAAAGGATATTCCAGTACCACGGGGCCGAGCATAAGGCCATTTTTACCTATGAGGCCGGGGAAGAGCTTCTCGTGGCCAATGCAAGGGGCCATAGCACCCTTCATCCAAGGTGCGGCACCGCCTTCATCATAATTGTGCTCTTGATAAGCATAGGCGTTTTCGCCATCGTTATACCTTTTATCCCATTTCACGGCCCCAAGTGGCTGGTGACCATGCAGATTATATTTACAAAGATGTTCCTTATGGCGCCCATAGCGGGCTTGTCCTATGAAATAATACGTCTGGCCAATAAAGGGATGTTGGGCTATCTGGCGGCCCCCTTTATTTATCCAGGGCTTCTTATGCAGACCTTGACCACGTCCAACCCAGCGGATGACCAACTCGAGGTGGCCATCGAGGCGCTTAAAAGGGCCCTCAAGATAGAAGAAGGGGCTAGAGATTAAATGTTTTCCAATCTCCAGGAATTAGAAGACAGATTTTTTGTCCTCGAGGCCGAGATGAGTGATCCGTCAGTGGCCAGAGACAAGGAAAGGTATAAAAAACTCGCCAAGGAACATGCGGATCTAAGCGGTGTTATAAACACCTACAGGGAATATAAGGATATTTTAAGGCAGCTAGACGAAAACAAGACCCTTTTCAACGATCCTGACGCAGATATCAGGGAAATGGCAAAGATGGAGCTCGATGAGCTTGAGAAAAGGGCCAGGGACACAAGGCATAAAATAAAGCTTTTGCTCATTCCGACCGACCCGAATGACGAAAAAAACGTGGTCCTTGAGATACGTGCCGGTACTGGCGGCGACGAGGCCGCTCTTTTTGCCGCGAATCTCTTCAGGATGTACAGCCGTTATGCCGAGAGAAAAAGATGGAAGGTGGAGATATTGGCGTCCAGTGAAACAGGCATAGGCGGTTTCAAGGAAATTATAGCACTTATCTCCGGCGATAGGGTTTACAGCCGTCTTAAATACGAAAGCGGCATTCATCGAGTCCAGCGCGTGCCGGAAACCGAGGCCCAGGGGCGCGTACATACCTCTGCCGTAACCGTGGCGGTATTGCC
>JAJYLJ010000178.1 GCA_021787835.1 Deltaproteobacteria bacterium
AAATAAAAATCTCCGGAAACGGAGTTTTTTATTTTTGGTGGGTCGGCTGGGATTCGAACCCAGGACATCCTGCTTAAAAGGCAGGCGCTCTACCAGCTGAGCTACCGACCCCCACCATTTGTCATTCCGGACCCGCTTGCTTCCGAAACTTGAGCGTAGGAGGGATCCGGAACCCAGGATTAATCAATATAGATTCTTCAACAAAGTTCAGAATGACACTGAAATAACCCTGCTATTTTACCAAATTCTGTACGTTTGGTCAATCGAGACGTAAATCGAGACGACGTAAATTCCATTTCGAACCGTGACGCCTTGCATAGGGTGCCACCCTATGCAGCGAACACGACTCTCCCAATAACCTATTAACCAACTAACCTATATCAGAACGGCCAGAACTTGGGCTTTTCTTTGCCTTCTTCCTTGGCAAATTCTTCAAGGAGTTCCTTCTGGCGTTTTGTTAACTTTTCTGGCACCCGGACTTTGATAGTAACGAGATGGTCGCCTCGCCTGCCGCCGCCATGTACCGTCTGGTACATGGCGCCGCCAAGATGCGGCACGCCGCGCCCGGATAGCTTAAATACCTTCTCGCTTTGAGTCCCGGCGGGAATTTTGAGCTTCACATCTCCGTCAATTGTAGGAACTTCGATCACCGTTCCCATTGCCGCTTCGGCAAATGAGATTATGGCAGTATTTGAAAGATTGTAACCTTCTCTTTTAATTTTCTCATGAGGTTTAACCCTGATGTGGACATATAGATCGCCTGTTTGGCCGCCTTTCATCGCTTCGCCAAGCCCGGAAAGTCGAATGGTTTGCCCGTCATCGACGCCGGCGGGAATCTTGATTTTGACTTCCTTTTCCGTTTTGACAATTCCCTTACCTTTGCAGACAGAACACGGAACTTTCGGCACCTTACCCTGCCCCTGGCACTCTTCGCAAATGGCCGTTTGGGCGAATGTTCCGAGAATTGTGCGCCTGGCCGTCTGGATTTTGCCGGCACCGTGACAAACCTTGCACTCCACCATTTCCGTGCCTTTCTCCGCACCGCTGCCGCCGCACTTCTCGCATTCAAAATGTTTGTTTAATTTCAATGAGGTTTCAACGCCAAAAACTGCGTCTTTAAAGTCAACCGTGATAACCGTTTCAAGGTCCGCGCCCTTCCTGGTCCTCGCTCTCCCTCCGCCGCCGCCGAAAAATGTTTCAAATATATCGCCAAATCCGCCCAGATCGCCAAAGTCAAAGTCAACTCCGCCAAATCCCTGACCTTGCTGCCCGGCTTGCTGCTGATACTGCTGCCAGTTAAATCCGCCGCCCGGCTCCTGATGGCCGAACTGATCATAAGCCTGACGTTTTTCAGGGTCAGAAAGTATCTGGTAGGCCTCGTTTGCCTCCTTGAACTTCGCCTCGGCTTCCGGTCCGCCGCCCTTGTCGGGATGGAATTCATGAGCCTTTTTGCGATAAGCTTTCTTTATCTCGTCTATTGAGGCGCCTTTTGAAACGCCAAGTATTTCGTAATAATCTTTTTTCATAAATATCTTCGATATTTTCCTACTAATTTACTAATTGTACTAATCTACGAATTCTCTCCTGTCATTCCGACCGCCACCACGCTAGTGGAAAGTGGATGAATCCCTTTCTCTAAAGAGGTCGGATCCTTGCGTACTCGCCAGGTCCGACCTCCCAGCAAGTCTCTTTGTCATCCTGAGACACAGCCTGTCCTCGAGCTTGCGAAGGAAAGTATCTCGAGATTCTTCACGAAACCTGCACTGAGTGCAATCGAACGTGTCCAGAATGACAATACTATTATATGTAAATTTTCCCAAAATTGCTCTTTAAATTTTAGAAGGGCGGGGCGCGAACGCCCCGCCATTTTTACTCGAGAAGCCTATCCTCCATCCCCTTGATCATATATCTCACAGTCTCTGCCATCCATGTAGGTAAAGGCGCCATAGTCCTTCCAAAATTGCCACCACTTGTGTTGCTGTTTCTTGTAGCATTTGATTCCAGGCCAGTACGCATTAAATCTTTTGACAGCAGAGCCATTGGCACAATTAGAGCAACCATTCATTGCCTGTCTCCTTCAATTGGGAAAATTATTTAGTAGGCTAGCCAGCCGAACCTCCGCCTCCGCCAACTACGTATTGCTTTCGAAGGCGCCTTCCCTCCTTGATCGCCGCTTCGATCGCATCTACAAACTTGGCGCTATCCTCCTGACTGGGGGCTGTGAAATCCTTCGAAAATATATCGCAAAGCTCCCGCAGTGCTTGAAGCGCCTCGTCAATTCGCGCCAAAGCCACTTCTTCCCTCTCAGATTCTGCCATTTCATCACCTCCTCGGTTCTTCTTGAACTGTTCCATTTTTTCAGAGTTCTAAGAAGGCTTCTCCTGACATGGCCCTTAGATCGCACTGCTTAAGAAGATCATAGACCCTTTCCTTGATAGTGGTTCCATTCAAGGACATCGGACCTTCAACGAAGAAGTAGTGCGGAACGCCATTTGTCCACTCAGTGGAAGCCAACACCCTGTAACCTGCCACCTTCAGAGGATCGGACACGTCCTTTCTGAAGTCAACAGCCGGGACTTTCTCGCCCTCATCAAATTCCCCATCCTCGATCATAATGAGAAATTGCTGAACAATGCTCAGTTCTGCCATTTTCGTTACCTCCATGGGTTTTGCATTTTATAAAGGTTCGTGGTTTTGGTCCCGCACATAGCTCCAAGAAAATTTTATTAGCCGTTAGGCGCTTGAAATTATGCGCGATGTTCTTTAACCCAAAGCGATT
>JAJYLJ010000179.1 GCA_021787835.1 Deltaproteobacteria bacterium
TTCGGCTTTGCCATTTGCCCTATGCGGGACGATCAGGCATCGACTTGATGTCTGATACCCTCAGGTTTCCTATTTTAGAGCAGCTTTATCACTTATGTCGCTGTCCAAATTCGTCCGGCCAGCTCTAACCGCTTTGATGTTGTGATTATAGACGAGGCGAGCCAGGCAGACCTTAATGCGCTGATCGCGATGTACCAGGCTGATAAAGTAGTTATTGTTGGAGACCATGAGCAGGTGACGCCAGATGCGGTCGGCCAGAATTTATCGCTTATGCATAATCTCATAGACACTTATCTTAAGGACATCCCCAATTCCCGCTTGTTCGATAATCGTTTCTCTGTTTACGATCTCGGCCGGCAATCCTTTGGTGAGGCCATCTGCCTTGTAGAGCATTTCCGCTGCGTGCCGGAGATCATCGCGTTTAGCAACCGGCTATCGTATGATGGCCGCATACGCCCTCTTCGGGAGTCGACCTCCACACATTTAAAACCAGCCTGCATCGAGTATCGTGTCGATGGGGTTGCTCAGAACCAGGTGAACTGGAAAGAAGCGGAAACGATAACGGACTTTATCAAGGCCATGTGCAAACATCCGGCTTACGCGGGCAAGACCATTGGTGTCATCTCGATGGTAGGAGAATCTCAGGCATACGCCATTGATAAAAAGTTGCGCGAGGCCCTGGACCCGCTGGATTACGATAAGCGCAGAATGTTATGCGGAAACTCGGCAAATTTTCAGGGAGACGAGCGGAACATAATTTTCCTTTCTGTTATCGATAGCGGAAAAGATATGGGCGAAGGACCACTGGCCAGAAGGGGAGAGGGCGCTTTTGAGGCATTCAAGAAAAGGTACAATGTCGCCTGCAGCCTGGCAAAAGACCAGCTTTGGGTTGTGCATTCTTTGGACCCGCACAATGACTTGAAACCTGGAGACCTCAGACGCGATCTCATTCTCCACGCTCAAGACCCGGCGGCGACAATCCGCATGTTCGAGCAGGAGGAAAAGCGCGCGGAATCGGAATTTGAGAGAGATGTTATACGAATTTTGGCCAACAAGGGCTATCGGCTTCAAACACAATGGAAGGTCGGCTATTACCGCATTGACATAGTCGTCCAGGGCAATGGCAAACGGCTTGCTGTAGAATGCGATGGCGACAGATGGCATCCTATAGAAAAACTTGCCGATGATATGGCACGGCAAGCAATTCTTGAAAGGCTGGGCTGGACGTTTGCACGAATCAGGGGTAGCGAATTCTATCGGCGGACGGCTGAAGCCATGCGTCCTGTTTTTGATCAGCTCGATGCCATGGGGATACAGCCTTGTTTTGGTGAGGAACAAGCTTCTGCGTCTGCCAGTACGCTGGTCCAGGAGCTTGAAAAGATAATCGACACGGACTCCGCCGAGGATGAGGAGCCCTCAAAAATTGATGAAAACTCTGACCAGGGCAACGGCAATGAAAGGGAAATTCGTCAAGGTAGAATCCAAAGCCGGCTCCCACTGGCGGATCAAAAGAATGACTTTTCAACTGGCCCTCGCAACTGGTTCAATGTTTTTGATGAGATGTAAACTACCGCCGACCTTGTCGGCGGCTTTGAACGGCCTCGTGCTACGCACTCTTTAACGCCAAATTCTCAACTGCTCCTCTCTTCGTTCCTCTTCTTCTTGTTCGGCTATATATTTCCTTATTGTTTCGTCGTCCACTCCAGCCGTGCTTACAAAATATCCCCTCGCCCACATGTGCATTCCCCAATACTTTTTCCTCAATTCCTCATGCCCTCTCATCAACCTCTCTGCACTTTTGCCCTTCAGCACCCTCATTACTTCAGATGGCGAATATTTTGGCGGTACGGACAAAAACAAATGCACATGGTCAGGCTGTATGCTCCCTTCCAGAATCGTATAATCCTTCCAGTTGCATATCTGCTCTATTATCCCCTGCAACTCTGCTCTCAACTTATCGTCAAATATACGAAATCTGTACTTGGGCACCCACACAAAATGATACTTGCATTGATATATTACGTGACTCGTCTTCTGGTATCTTTCCACCCGCGCATTCTAGCATATCAGCCCGCTACCCCACCAGCTTCGTTGGGGGACTTTTTCGGTGTGGGGCCTTCGCCCCCACGCCCCACCACCTATTTCATAGGTGGTTTAGTCCGATTAATTAAAAGAGAATAAGAATTCGGGCCTTGAGGATGTAATTCGAGCGGCGGCAAGAAAGAATGGCTATAAGCGCGTGGGCGGAATGGTAAAAAAGGAGATTGAAAATGCTTACCTGATATACCGGAAAAGAAATCTTAAGGAATGATTCTGAGCATTGCTTATTTTAAACAAACAAAGTTTTGAAAAGTATTTGTTAACTCCTCGAAAAACAGGGGCTCTCTTTGTCCAGAACATCATTATTTTGCTTCATTTCCCCTTCGGATTCGCTCCATTTCTTCTCGTAGTTTGGCGATTGAATAAGCGCGACTGGTCGATTTCTGCAAATGCCTGTCGATAGGTGGGGGGGCTGGCACAGTCCGTGAGAAAATGTCATCGCTGTTGTTTGTCATGTTTTCTGCGATAGCTTGTTTCCCAACGACACTCCTAATTTTATTAATCGCTTCACTTGCTGAGCAGCGAAACCATTCCTTCCCTTCACGTAAATGTGAGAGCTGGCCGGACGAATTTGGACAGCGACATAAGTGATAAAGCTGCTCTAAAATAGGAAACCTGAGGGTATCAGACATCAAGTCGATGCCTGATCGTCCCGCATAGGGCAAATGGCAAAGCCGA
>JAJYLJ010000047.1:0-2880 GCA_021787835.1 Deltaproteobacteria bacterium
CAGCGGGTCTGAAAATGGAAATCCCAGTTCTATGATGTCGGCCCCCCTCTTTTCCATTTCCATCACCAGGGCCTCGGTGACATCAAGATCAGGGTCTCCCATTGTCACAAACGGTATGAGGGCCGCCTCCCCTTTTGATTTAAGCTTTTTAAAAACCCCTGCGATACGGCTCATCTCTCCACCCCTTGTCCCCTTGCCTTAAAAATCTCCGATACTGTCGCAACGTCTTTATCCCCCCTGCCCGAAAGGTTTAAGACCACTATCCGTCCTTTTTTAAATTTATGCGCGTCTTTTTTCAGATAGGCCACAGCATGAGCGCTCTCCAGTGCAGGGATAATCCCCTCCAGTTCCGAGAGCAACCTGAACCCGCCCAACGCCTCCTCGTCATCCACCGCAACATATTCTGCCCGTCTGGTGTCCTTGAAATGGCTGTGCTCAGGTCCGACACCAGGATAATCAAGGCCAGGCGCAACAGAATGAGCGCCCTTTATCTGACCCCACTTGTCTTGCAAGAGATACGCCATCATACCATGGAGAACCCCCGGACTTCCGACCGAAAGGGTGGCTGAATGGTGTTCCGTATCAAGACCTTCTCCGGCCGCCTCGACGCCTATAAGCCTCACCCCGTCGTCGCCTGCAAATGGATGAAAGATACCCATGGCGTTACTACCGCCTCCGACACAGGCCATTACAACATCCGGAAGCCTTCCTGTCTCTTTAAGTATCTGGGCCCTGGCCTCTTTCCCAATGATGCTCTGGAAATCCCTGACCATCATTGGGTATGGATGCGGCCCTACCACGGAGCCGATTATGTAGTGCGTGTCCCTGACATTGGAAACCCAGTCCCTGATGGCCTCGTTTATGGCATCCTTCAAGGTCTGGGTACCGCTTGTTACAGATATGACCTTGGCCCCTGCAAGCTCCATGCGAAAGACATTCATGGCCTGGCGCTCAGTGTCCTTCTTGCCCATGTAAACCTCGCATTTAAGACCCATGAGGGCCGCGGCGGTCGCTGTTGCGACCCCGTGCTGGCCTGCACCCGTCTCGGCTATGATGCGCGTCTTGCCCATGCGTTTTGCAAGCAGTATCTGGCCTATAGTGTTGTTGATCTTATGCGCGCCTGTATGCGCAAGGTCCTCCCTTTTTAAAAAAACCCTGACACCACCTAGATGTTCGCCAAGACGCTTCGCCTCGTAAAGCGGCGTCGGCCTGCCCACATAGTCTTTGAGTATTTGACCGAGTTCAGTCTTAAACCCCTTGTCCAGCCTTGCTTTTTTATAGGCCGCATCGAGCTCCGCGAGGCAAGGCATAAGGATTTCAGGCACAAACCGCCCTCCATAAACACCAAAATGACCCTTTGCATCAGGATAACCGTATCGCATCAATGTCTCCTAGATTCCTAAAATCTCAAAATGATCCCGCACCGCATCCAAAAAGGCGCTGACTTTCCGCAAGTCCTTCTTGCCAGGGGCCGATTCCACGCCGGAGCTTACATCCAGGCCCCAAGGCCTAACCTTGAGCATGGCGCTGCGGCAGTTGTCAGGATTAAGACCCCCGGCCAGGATGACAGGTTCACGAAAACGCTCAACCGCCTCCCTTGCCGCCCCCCAATCAAAGACCTTGCCCGTCCCTCCGCTGGCATCCGGCGACCAGGCATCAAGAAGAAAGCCCCTCACCGCCCCGCAGTACCTTTCAAGTCTTTCGATATCCGCCCTCTCCCTTATCCTGAACGCCTTTATGACCCTCGGGGCAAGGGCATTACAGACCTCCGGGGTCTCCACACCGTGAAGCTGCACAATATCAAGACCGCAAAAATCCACGATCTCCTTGATCCTATCAGGCGGCTCGTCCACAAAGACGCCGACAGACTGGCACATAGGCGGAAGCGCGGCCACTATCTTGCGTGCCGTGTCGCGATCCACTCGTCTCGGGCTTCTGGCGAAAACAACACCGATTGCGTCAACGCCAAGCCCTGCTATATCTGCCGCCTCTAGAGGATCTGTAACGCCGCATACCTTCACACGCATAATCAGAGGCCTCTGCCAGCCTGGACCAGACCGGATAAAGTAGCCACCCTGTCCCTTGCCTTGACAAGACCCTCCCCGATTAGGGCCGCCGTAACATCCGCGTCTCTCAGCGCTTCCATATCCTGCCTTGTGGATATCCCGCTTTCACTCACGATGGGCGCGGCCTGTCCGATCATCCCCCTGAGTCTGAAAGTGGTCTCGAGACCCACGCTAAAATCCTTTAAATTCCTATTATTGACGCCGATAAGATCCGCTCCTGCCTTCAACGCAAGCTCCGCCTCGTTTTCGTCATGCACCTCCACAAGGCAATCAAGGCCAAGCTCACCGGCATGGCGCAAGAGCTCTTTCATGAGGCTGAAATCAAGAGCGGCCACTATCAAGAGCAGTGCATCGGCGCCCCACATCCCAGCCTCATCTATCTGGACATGGTCAATGATAAACTCCTTCCTAAGAAGAGGCAGCCGGACCTCGTTGCGGATCAAGGGCAAAAAGGAGAGACTGCCTTGAAAAAATTTTTCATCGGTCAGGACGGAGATGGCGGCCGCCCCGCCCTTTTCATAGTCCATGGCGATGGCCACCGGGTCAAAATCCGGGCATAAAAGCCCCTTTGATGGAGATGCCTTCTTCACCTCTGCTATAATAGAGACACCTTGGTCCATTAAAAGGGCGTTTCTAAAGCCCCTTATAGGTGAGATTTCACATTCAGGCCCGGCGCTCCCTCTTACCTTGAGTCTTTTCACCTCCTCCTGTTTGCGGGCGATAATCTCATCAAGAATCGTCACTTTTTCAACCTCTTGCCAAATTCTACCAGGGCCTGGAGTGTTGACAAGGCACGCCCCGATGCGATACTTTC
>JAJYLJ010000047.1:2980-13666 GCA_021787835.1 Deltaproteobacteria bacterium
CTCGATGGCCCGCGCCGTGTCTTCAGGGGGGATGTCCAGGTTTACGCCCAGCGCCTCGAGGACGTCGGCGCTTCCGGAGCGGCTGGAGACCGAGCGGTTTCCATGTTTGGCGACCTTTATCCCGGCCCCTGCAACCACAAAGGCCGCGGTGGTCGATACGTTGAAGGTGCCGGAGGCATCCCCGCCTGTCCCGCAGGTATCAACCAGGCTCTCGCCTGGGGCCAGGTTTACGGATATGCGAAGGGCCTTCCGTCTCATGACGGCCGCAGCGCCTGCTATCTCCTCCACCGTCTCGCCTTTCATCCTGAGGCCCATAAGCAACGCGCCTATCTGGGCGGGGGTGGCGGTCCCGTCCATGACACCCTCCATGACAGAGCCGATCTCCGCCTCCGGTATATCCTCCCTGTTAACAAGCCTTGCTATCACCTTTTTAATTGTGTCCACCTGGCCCCATCTCGAGAAAATTTTTTAAAAGCTTGGCACCTTCAGGCGTCATTATTGACTCAGGATGAAATTGCACTCCCTCGATCAGATATTCCCTGTGCCTCATGCCCATGAGTTCATTTTCCTCGGAACGCGCCGAGATCACAAGGACCGGGGGAAGGCTCGACTCTTCCACCACCAAGGAGTGGTAACGCATGGCCTCAAAAGGATTGGGAAGGCCCTTAAAGACACCCTGGCCGTCATGGCTGATCATGGATGTCTTGCCGTGCATAAGCCTTGAGGCCCTGACTACATGCCCGCCGAATGCCACACCCATGGCCTGATGCCCGAGGCATACTCCGAGAATGGGTATCCTGCCGGCAAAATGCCTTATGGCCTCGACCGATATACCGGCCTCATGCGGGGTGCACGGGCCAGGGGATATAAGCAAATGCGTCGGGCGGAGCGAGTCCATCTTGCCCAGGGTTATCTCGTCGTTTCTAAAGACCTCCATCTCGGCCCCGAGGGTCCCGAGGGCCTGGACAAGGTTATATGTAAAGGAGTCATAATTATCGATTACAATGAGCATCAAAGGCCTCCGCTTGACTACTTCTTCGCATCAGCGCCGCTTGCCGCAAGATCAATTGCGCGCATAAGGGCCCTGCCCTTGTTTATTGTCTCATCCCACTCCGTTTCCGGGTCGGAATCGGCGACTATCCCGGCCCCTGCCTGCAGATAAAGCTTGTCTTTCTTCTGGCACAAGGTTCTAATGGTTATGGCGAGGTCCATGTTCCCGGAAAAGCCAAGATACCCTACCGCCCCGGCGTAAAGACCTCTCCTGGCGTGTTCAATCTCTTCTATGATCTCCATCGCCCTGATCTTCGGCGCGCCGGTTACCGTGCCTGCCGGAAAACACGCCTTAAGGACATCGAACATGTCCTTGCCCTCGGCGAGCTCACCTTTTACCCCGCTTACAATATGCATGACATGTGAATAGCGTTCTATTGTCATCAAATCATCCACGGCCACGCTCCCAAGCCTGGCCACCCTGCCTACATCGTTTCTCCCCAGGTCGACCAGCATGAGATGTTCGGCGCGCTCCTTCGGGTCGGCCAGGAGCTCCTTCTCAAGACGCGCGTCTTCTTCGTTGTCTGCGCCTCTTGGTCTCGTGCCGGCAATGGGCCTGAGCTCGATCTCGCTTCCGGTGAGCCTCACCAGTATCTCGGGCGATGAGCCTATGATGGTCTCGTCATCAAGGCGGATATAATATAGATAAGGCGACGGATTTATCCTTCTAAGGGCCCTGTAAATATCAAAGGAAGGGATATGGTTTACGCCCGAGAACCTCTGGGAAGGGACCACTTGTATTACATCGCCGGCCTTTATATAGCTCTTGGCCTTCTTGACCATTTCCACAAAACGCTCCCTTGGCACCTCCGGCTCAAGGATGGTCGGCGGTAAATCCGCAGGCGTCTTCGGGTAATCAATGCCGGACACGATTCTTTCAGCCATCTGTTCAATGGCGGCCGCGCCGTATTCATGCGCAGAGCGCATATCTTCAAAGCGATCCACCCTGACACAGCATATTATCTTGAGGCTCTGCCTGAGATTGTCATAGACCAGCAAGGCTTCTGGCACCATAAAAACCGCGTCATGAAACCCTGTTTTGTCCGGGAGCCTCTCGGGCAGACGCTCCATGAAACGGACCATGTCATAACTGAGATACCCGACAGCGCCGCCGTAAAAACGAGGAAGTCCGGGCGTTCTGGCAACGGAGAAACCGGCCATGATCCTTCTGAAGGCGTCGATAGGACTGTCAGAAGGCCCTGCAGGGGCAAAGACTTCACGCCTGCCGTCGGTCTCGATAAAGACCTCTTTACCCTTGCAGCCAAAGACCATGAGAGGTCTTAGTCCTATAAAGCTGTACCTGCCCCACTTTTCACCGCCCTCAAGACTCTCAAGGAGAAAGGCGTACTGGCCTTTGGCAAGCTTTAAAAAAAGAGACACCGGCGTATCAAGGTCAACCGGAAGCTCAAGCCATACCGGAACAAGATTTGAGTTCTTTGAGAGCCTTTCAAACTCTCCAATATCGGGCGTGACCATTTAAACGTCCATCCTTACAGGAATTACAGTCATCGGCCCATGGAGAAGGCGGCCTTTAACCATACGCATGATCTTGAACTGCCTGCGCCTTATTGTCAAGCATCAATGCCAACTGGCCTTATCAACGTCAACCTGCCGGATAGGGCGGCACAAAGGCCAGCATATACCGGCTGCCCCATGCCTGCAGGCCTCAAGGGCCCAGGGGGTGGGCTTGAAGCAGGGCCATGAAAAGTTTGAATTGCTAATCTTTACTTCTAGATAAACTTATTGTAAGGATTTATAAGTTGCTCTTCAAAATACAAGAGGGTGTGCCATATGACCGGCATCACCTCCGAATCAAGATTAGTTTGCGAGGGTGGACGTGAATAGCAAAACAAAGTTCAATGCCTTCAGTCTTGCCGGCTGGTTCTTATTGGCTGTTTTATTCTATTTTATCATTCTTTCCGCGCAGATCGCGCATGCCGAATTAAATGATTCAAATAAGGCCAATGAACCCGTGCAGAACACCCCGCAAAATACCCAGCCGCCGCAAACTACCCCGAACGCCGCACAGCAGGATCAGGAAAACAGCCCCCAAAGCGCCGCTCCCAAAAAAGCCGTGTCCCCTCAACTTGCCGAGCTCAGACAAAACTTTGATAAGACAACAAAAGAACTCCAAAAAGTCAGACAGGCCATGGCAAGCCTGGAGCAAGAGAACCAATCTCTTAAAAAAGAGCTGGAAAAAACCCAGCCTGACGCGAAAGCGACAGAGGCGCTGAAGGAATCCGTGAATGCTGCACAAAAAGAGCTTGCCGGGCTGAGAGAAAAAGTATTAGTCCTGGAAGACGAAAACAAGGACATCAAAAACAACGACCGCATCAAATGGTTTATAGCCGGCGCCGGTGTCTTTTTTGTGGCCTTGCTGATAGGCTTCGCGTTTGGTCGCATAAAAAGGAAAAGGCCTTCCCTCCTATAGCGCGGCAAAAGGCCTGAAGGGGCCAGCCCCGCCGTTACGCCGAATATAAAGAGCCTAGACCATGCCTAAGTTAAAAAACCGCGCCACCCAGATTAAGGCCGCCGCCGCCGTCGGCTTCGAATCCGAACTCTGGCGAGCAGCCGACGCACTGCGCTCCAACATGGACGCCGCCGAGTACAAACACGTCGTCCTGGGTTTGATCTTTCTTAAGTACATCTCCGACGCCTTCGAGGCCAAGCACACCGAACTGTATGCCCAGCGCGCCGAGGGCGCAGACCCCGAGGACCCTGACGAGTACCGCGCGGACAGCATCTTCTGGGTTCCGAAAGAGGCACGCTGGCAGCACCTGAAGGCAAGCGCCCCGCAGCCCGCCATCGGCGCGATAGTTGATAATGCGATGACCGCCATCGAGCGGGACAACCCCTCGCTCAAGAGTGTGCTGCCCAAAGATTTCGCGCGCCCAGGCCTCGACAAGCAGCGTCTTGGTCAGATTATCAATCTGGTGAGCGACATCGCCCTCGGCAGTGCCGCCGACCGCGCCAAGGACACCCTCGGGCGCGTCTATGAGTACTTTCTCTCGCAGTTTGCGAGCGCCGAGGGCAAGAAGGGCGGCCAGTTCTACACGCCTTCGCGCGTGGTGCGCGTGCTGGTCGAGATGCTCGCGCCCTATAAGGGCCGCGTGTACGACCCCTGCTGCGGCTCGGGCGGCATGTTCGTGCAGAGCGAGAAGTTCATCGAGGCCCACAGCGGCAAGATCGGCGACATCTCCATCTACGGCCAGGAGTCCAACTACACCACATGGCGCCTGGCCAAGATGAACCTCGCCATCAGGGGGATCGACGCCCAGATCGCCCACGGCGACACCTTTCACAACGACAAGCACCCCGACCTCAAGGCCGACTACATCCTAGCCAACCCGCCCTTCAACGACAGCGACTGGCGCGGCGGGCTCCTGAAGGACGACAAGCGCTGGGTCTATGGTGTCCCGCCCGCGGGCAACGCCAACTTTGCCTGGGTGCAGCACTTCATCCACCACTTGGCGCCCACAGGAATAGCGGGCTTCGTGCTCGCCAACGGCTCGATGTCTTCAAATCAGTCGGGCGAGGGCGAAATCCGCAAAGCCATTATCGAGGCCGACCTTGTGGACTGCATGGTGGCGCTGCCGGGCCAGCTCTTCTATTCCACGCAGATCCCGGTCTGTCTGTGGTTCCTCGCGCGCAACAAGAAGAACGGAAGATTCCGCGACCGCCGCGGCGAAACGCTTTTTATCGACGCCCGCAAGCTTGGCACGATGATCGACCGCGTGCACCGCGAACTGACCGACGACGACCTCGCCAAAATCGCCGGCACCTACCATTTATGGCGTGGGGCAAAAAACGTAAACGTAGGGGCGATTCATGAATCGCCCCTACAACAGGAATACCGCGATATCCCCGGCTTCTGCAAATCCGCCACCCTTGACGACATCCGCAAACACGGCCACGTCCTCACCCCAGGCCGCTACGTCGGCGCCGAGGCGAAAGAGGACGGCGGCGAGCCTTTCGACGAAAAGATGAAGCACCTCACCGCCACGCTGCGCGAGCAGCAGAAGGAGGCCGCGAGGCTGGATGCCGTCATAGCCGCCAATCTGAAGGAACTTGGGTATGGCGGGTGAGACAAAAAGCTGTATTTTTTGCCAAAAAGGTTGGAACTTTAAGGTCACAAATTGTGACCGCAAGAAGCTAAAGGAATTCAGACATGACAGATAAACAGACGGCTATCCCGCTAGAGCGCATTGATTCACGCATCTTTCTGATTCGCGGGCAGAAAGTCATGCTCAGTACTCACTTAGCCGAACTGTACGAGGTCGAACCCCGCGCCCTCGTTCAGGCGGTCAAACGGAACAGTGAGCGCTTTCCGGAAGACTTCATGTTCCAATTGAATAATGACGAGTTCGCCAACTTGAAATCACAAATTGTGACTTCAAGTTGGGGCGGCCTCCGGCGCGCCGTGCCCTATGCTTTTACCGAGCAGGGCGTGGCCATGCTCTCCAGTGTCCTGCACAGCCGCCGCGCAGTGCTGGTCAATATAGAAATCATGCGGGCCTTCGTGCGCCTGCGGCAGATGCTCGCTTCGAACACCGGACTCGCCCGCAAGCTCGCTGCCCTCGAGAAGAAGTACGACACGCAGTTCAAGGTTGTGTTCGACGCCATCCGCGAGCTGATGACGCCGCCAGAGCCAAAGAAGAAACGATCAATCAGTTTCGCGCCGTGGAAGGAGAAATAAAGGTGTATCGGCTCATCGCCACGCTGCGCGAGCAGCAGAAGGAGGCCGCAAGGCTGGATGCCGCCATCGCCTCAAATCTGAAGGAGCTTGGGTATGGCAGGTGAGTGGGAAGAAACAACGCTGGCCGATATTTCATCGGATGTTTCCTACGGCTACACGGAGAGTGCGTCAGAGGAGAAGGTTGGACCATGCTTTCTTCGGATTACGGATATTCAGAACGGCATCGTCAATTGGGCCAACGTTCCCTATTGCCCTATTAGTGCAGAGAATCATCAGAAGTACCGCCTGCAAGAAGGAGACATCGTCGTTGCTCGAACAGGAAACAGCACAGGCGAAAACTTCTTGTATCAAGGAAGCGAAGACGCGGTCTTCGCTTCATACCTGATCCGCTTTCGTATCGACCGCCAAAAGGCAGACCCTAAATTTATTTGGTACAACCTGCGGTCGCGAGACTGGTGGAACTTCATTAACAATTCAAAAACTGGGTCGGCTCAGGCTGGTGCGAATGCTAAGATTCTTGGTCTCTTCCCAGTAAACCTTCCACCCCTAAATGAACAGCGCGCCATCGCCCACATCCTCGGCACGCTGGACGACAAGATCGAACTGAACCGGCGCATGAACGAGACACTGGAGGCGATGGCGTGGGCGCTCTTCAAGTCGTGGTTTGTGGACTTTGACCCCGTCCGCGCCAAAGCCGAAGGCCGCGACCCCGGCCTGCCCAAACCCCTCGCCGACCTCTTCCCGGATTCCTTCGAAGACTCGGAACTGGGGGAGATTCCGAAGGGGTGGAAAGTGAAAACCATCGGCGATCTCGCAGAGGTCGTAGGAGGGAGTACACCAAGCACGACCAAATCCGCTTTCTGGGATGGTGGCTTGGCACATTGGGCGACACCGAAAGATTTGTCGAGCCTCGGTGTGCCCGTGTTGCTCAATACTGAGCGGCGCATTACTGATGCCGGGCTCGCACAGATCAGCTCCGGGTTGCTGCCAGTCGGCACAGTCCTCCTGTCTTCACGCGCACCGATTGGCTACCTCGCCATCGCCGAGGTACCGGTAGCCATCAATCAGGGCTTTATCGCAATGAAACCGCACGCCGAAATTTCAAACCTGTTCCTCTTGCTTTGGGCACGATCAGCCCATGACGAAATCGTGAGCCGCGCAAATGGTTCGACTTTTCTTGAGATCAGCAAGGCCAATTTTCGGCCGATCCCAATCGTCACACCACCAGCCAATGTTATGAGCCGGTTCGATCATCTGGTACGACCCATCTATGAGTGTATCGTTGAGCGCGTGCGTGAATCTAACACCCTCGCCAGCCTGGTGCGGGACACGTTATTGCCCAAGCTCATCTCTGGCGAACTGCTAGTACCAAAAACCAGCGAGATATTGAACGAGGTGGTTCCATGAAACAAATCGGTATTGATAATGCCACACATCATCTCTACGAAAACTCGGGAGGTCCTTGGTATCCGGTTTGGCCGTCTCCTATGCTTTCTGTTGCGGCATTTATAGAGCAAGCAGGGGTTGTCCCAAACATTGAAGTCAATCTCCAGGACGCGAAGTTTGTATTTCGTGAAGACAGCTTTGATCCTGTCACACGGATTCGACGCGGACGTTTCTATAAGACGCATGGCCAACGCCCATCTCAGAAGTACACCTTACCGCATCCTGTGTACGGGAATTATGGGAGTATTTCTCATACTTACAGTTTAAATGGTGAGTGCGAGCGGCGGTTATTTATATTCGAACAATATCTGTTAAAAGGACCAGAAAAACTGGTTGCCATAGGCGCCAGCGAGTCACTGTGGCGTGTCCTTGGAGCAGAACAGATCACCACAGGTGAGTACCTTGTGACACTTAAGGCACGGCACGCATTGGGTGTACTTCCTGAGCTAGACCCGGATGCAATACCCGAGGTCGGAAGAGAAAAGGCGATTGAAACCTTAAAAACACTCACTGATTCGGCGTATAGGGAAACGCCAGGCTCCATCGTGGACAGGGCGCGCGATGCCGCTCAATGGTGCCTGGGCACCTGGTGGGAAAAGATTAAACCAGACGACGTCCCATCGCTTCATAAGGACTTGGGAAGCCTTATTAAGGAAATCGACAACTATAAAAATAAAGATAAGCCCGAAGTCATATTATCGGCAGCCCGCATCATTGCCCGACTGCATTCAAGGGGTAAGCCTAATGAACAGAAGAAACTCTCTTTGAGACCCTTGATGGAGGCTGACTCAGAGTTTGCTCTAGCCGCAGTCGGTCTATTGCTGCGCGAGTTTAAATGGACAAAATAGTATACTGTTTGACAACCACCCAGGGGATGCGCTGCTACTCAAATCCATCTGCGGGTGAAAGACGTGGAGCGGTTTTTAAAATGTAGGGGCGATTCATGAATCGCCCCTACCAAACGCATCAACATCGATACCAAACGCATCGCCCCTGCCGGTGGGCGTTATTGACCGGCGGTGCATGTTATTATCAAAAATCGTCGGACGGTTCAAAATGGTGTCTGCAAAACAAATCAATATCTTGCGTAAGACATCAGGTCTGCCGCTTTGGCAGCGCAATTACTACGAACACATCATCCGTGACGAGGAATCCTTAAACCGCATTTGCCAATACATCGCCGGAAATTCGATGCGGTGGTCAATGGATCGCGAGAATCCAGCGACGCTTGTTATGGAATCAGAGACAGCGATGAAAAGCAGTGTATAACATAAATTACGACCATATTTTCGCAAAATATACTTGATTTCTTAAAATAAGTAAAATATACTTTCCTTAAATTGGCATTTTAAGGAGCTTTGCCATCATAGCCGCCAACTCCGAACTGATCGCTGTACTGCGCCAATACAACCCCTGGTGGTCGGGCGCCCGTTTCCCCGACCTGCCGGTATGGCGTAGGGCCGCCTTCCGCGAGATCAACGGCTGGCTGTACAACCCGCCGGCCAACCGCGCCTTGCTCTTGTCCGGCGCCCGTCAGGTGGGCAAGACCACCCTCTTTCTTCAGGCAATCGAAGTGTTGCTGGAACAGGGGGTGCCACCCGGCAACATCCTTTATGCCACCTTCGACCACCCGCTGCTTAAGCTCATCGGCCTCGACGGCCTACTGCGGCTCTGGCGCGAATTCGAACCGGCGCGGGATGGTGTTGAGTACCTATTCCTTGATGAGATTCAAGCTGCCAAGGACTGGCAGGTGTGGCTCAAGCATCAGGTCGATTTCGAGAAACGCCGGCGCATCGCCGTGACCGGTTCAGCCACCCCGCTTCGAATGGAGGGGCAAGAGTCGGGCGTCGGACGCTGGCACACCATCCGGCTGGCCACCCTTTCCTTTTTCGAGTATCTGCAAATCCGTAGAGACCCGGTGCCGGCACTGCCGCACCTCAAATCGCTGATTGCGGCCTTTAATCAAACACCAGCATGGTTTGCTCGCACGGGTGAGGAATCAAGGCCGCTAACCGGATTGTTTCACGATTACCTGCTTCGTGGCGGTTTCCCGCAAAGCGCCATGTTCGCCAGCATACCCATGGCGCAGAAACTGCTGCGCGAAGACATCGTAGATAAGGTGCTCAAGCGGGATATGACCGCACTGTTCGGCGTACGCCGCATTCTGGAGCTGGAACAGACCTTCCTGTACCTATGCCTACATGAGGGCGGGCTGCTGGATATGCAGGAGTTGTGTAAAAACCTGGAGGTAAAGAAGCCGACCGTCACCAACTTCATAGCCCTGCTGGAGGCCACCCATCTCATTTACAGGCTCCTGCCCTTCGGTTATGGCAAGGAGATACTGCGGGCCAAGCCGAAGATATATCTTGCCGATCCAGCTATCGCGCCGAGCGTCCTGCTCAAAGGGAAAGGGCTGTTGGAGGATGCCGCATTGTTGGGACAGGCGGTGGAAACCGCGTTCTTCAAGCATGTCTTCACTCGCTACTACCAACACGGCATCTCGTTCTCCTACTGGCGCGACGGCAAAAAGGGCCAGGAAGTTGATATCATCGCCGACGCCGGAGGCCGGCTGATTCCCTTTGAAGTCAAATACCGAAGCCAGAATGTCGGCCCCAATGAACTGAAGGGGCTGATTAAGTTCTGCAGGGAACGCAACGTGAACAGGGGATATGTTATCACTAAGGATGCCGCCGACTTCGGGGCGCTGGCGCTGATGAGCGGCGATATCAAGCTCTTGAAAATACCGGCGCCTCTTGCATGCTACTGGCTGGGACGTTCTGAGCTTGAAGCGGCCGATAATCAGGAATTTGAGGCATGAGCAACTTCACTGAATCCGTCGTCGAAGACGCGGCCCTGGCTTGGCTTAAGTCATTCGGCTACGCTGTCCTTCACGGTCCCGATATTGCCGCCGGAGAACCAGCCGCCGAACGCAGCGACCCGAACTGCCGCGATGTGATTCTGGAAAGCCGCTTGCGCCAGGCGCTTGTGCGCCTCAATCCCGACCTGCCTGCCGAAGCGCTGGACGATGCCTATCGCAAACTGACGCGCACCGACGCGCCGTCGCTCATAGAGCGTAACCGTGCTCTGCACAGGATGCTGGTGGATGGCGTGACGGTGGAATATCGCAGCAAGGACGGCTCGATTGCCGGCGCGCAGGCAAAGGTCATCGATTTCGACAAGCCCGGTAACAATGACTGGGTGGCCGTCAATCAATTCACCGTGGCCGAAGGACAGCACACACGCCGCCCGGATGTGGTGTTGTTCGTCAACGGCCTGCCGCTGGCGGTGATCGAGCTCAAAAACCCAGCCGACGAGAACGCCACCATTTGGAGCGCATGGCGGCAGTTCCAGACCTATCAGATCCAGATTCCCTCGCTCTTTGCCACAAACGCCGCCTTGGTCGTTTCAGACGGCATGGAGGCGCGCATCGGCGCGCTTGGCGCGGGCAAGGAGTGGTTCAAGCCGTGGCGCACTATCACAGGCCGCGAGGATGC
>JAJYLJ010000048.1 GCA_021787835.1 Deltaproteobacteria bacterium
TTCTGAAAATGATCCGTGGCTAATATTTTTTCATTATATAATTATAAAAGCAATAAATCGATAAAAGGAATGACTTAAAAGACATGGAGATCAACGCAACGGTTCAGGAAAAAGACGCATGCGCGATTATCGCCTATGTGGATAAATGGGGGAAGAGCACTCACGCCAATATCGTAAAGACCATTGAGGCCCTTAGAAAGATGGGACACCGCTCCGGCGATATAAACGGGGAGGGCGATGGTTGTGGTGTAATGATAGATATCCCAAGGGAGTTGTGGGCAAGGCGTCTTGGTGGACATGGGCTAAGCATTCATCTTGCGGAAAGCCGTAATTTCTGCGTGGGTCATATCCTGATACCGGCGAAGGCGAAGGGTCTTGCCGAGGAGTTGAAACCAAGACTCAGAGACGTCATGGGGTCAATGGGACTTAAGCTTCTCATGGATGCCGACGGAAATACCAGGGATAATGAGCTTGGCCCGCGCGCGAGGTCAGAGGCGCCGCTCTTTTGGCAGGTCGCCGGTCTCGTAAGTAATATCGACAGGCGTGAGACATCGAGGGACCTTTTTAGAATCCAGATGGAGATCACCTCCATGTTTCCCGAGCTGCATGTGGCGTCCCTGAGCCTGGACTCGGCGGTATATGTCTTGAGGGGCCTTCCGGAACTCCTGCCAAGGGTATTCCCTGAGCTTATGGACGAACATACACGCTCAGCTATAAGCCTTGGTCATAGCCGTTATTCCACAAACACGCTTCCAACGGTCGAGCGCGCTCAGCCTTTTTCGATTCTTGGACACAACGGAGAGATAAACACTATAGAAAAACTGAGGGCTACAGGGAAATTACTGGGTATTGAGCCGGTCCCTGGAGGCAGCGACTCTCAGGATCTTAACCGCTTGGTAGAAGGGCTTATAAGGCTTTATGATTTTGATCTTACCGAGGCCCTTGAGATGGTTTTCCCGCCTGTCCACACGGAGGTGAAATATTACCACGGCGGGCTAAGGCGTATTTATGACTTTTACCGCTGGTTTTTCCCCTGTTCAGCGCAAGGGCCGGCAGCTGTCGTGGCCCGCTATGGGGATATCTGCGTGGGCAGCGTGGATGCCCTTGGGCTTAGACCTCTATGGTTCGGCGAGAGCGATTACGACTATTTTCTGTCTTCCGAGAAGGGTGTGGTGGATCTTTCAAACACCATGGATGACCCAAGGCCTCTCGCCCCGGGAGAAAAGGTGGCGATAATATCCGGCAGGGGCAAAAGGGCGGAGGTGCTGAGCTATGCGGCCCTCCAGAAAAGGCTTGTCAATCTTGCGGGAGGTAGGCAGAAGGCCATACAGGTTACGGATTATCTATACGGGGCGCTTCCCTGCGCAAAAACCGGCGGAGGCCGTAATAATTCAGGCCGGTGGGCGTGGGAGGGGCGATGCTCCGGCAAAAATACAGACGCTCTTAGGTCAAACAATATGCTCGCAGCCTTTGGATGGAACAGATACGACATAGACACCTGCCAGAGGATGGCGGCCACGGGCAAGGATGTTATAGGTTCCATGGGTTATCAGGGGCCGCTTGCCGCGTTCATGCCAGAGGGGGCGCTCCCCAATATCTCCGAATTTTTCAAGGAAAACGTAGCCGTTGTGACAAACCCGGCCATAGACAGGGAGCGCGAGGCGGAGCACTTCAGCACCCAGGTCATTTTGGGTGACCGTCCCGATGCCTATGGCGGCGGCGACCCGACGCCGGTCGGGCTCAAGCTTGACAGCCCGCTTCTTCTCAGCCGGCGCAGCCTTGAGGATATTTTTGTTAAAGAAGATATTGACGCCTTGAGGCAATCCTCTGGGGCCGCCGTATTGGAAGATGTCCTGGATTTTTTTACCGGCCGCAGCATGGATATGGCAAGAGTTTGTATGCTTGACGCCACATTTGTGCCAGGCAGCGGCGCGCTTACGGCAAGGCTTGACGCCATATGCCTCGAGGCGATCGGAGCCGTCAGAAACGGAGCCGTGATACTCGTTTTGGATGACTCCACAGCCTTTTCCGGCGGACGTGTTTTCATAGACCCGGCCCTTATAGTGGCGCATCTTGTCAAGGCCTTGGCGGAGGCTGGTCTCAGGAGAAAATGTAGTATAATCGTCAGATCCGCCGCGATCAGAAACCTTCATGACATAATGTTTCTCCTCGGCCTCGGCGCGGATGCCTTGACCCCTTATCTATTATGGCGCATGGCGCTTTCCGTGGCCGATGAAAGACATATGGCGCCGCAAAAGGCCCTTTTGAATCTTGTTGATGTCATTCAAAAGGGTGTGGAAAAGGTAATGTCCACTATGGGTATCCATGAACTGTGCGGATACGGCAGGATATTCGCCTCGATCGGCCTCAATAGTGAGATTGCCGGTCTATTCGGAACCGCCAGTTTCTGTTCATCTAGGGATGTGGGGCTTGGTTATGACAGGGTTGAGGATATGGCCAGACGACGCTATGCCAGGGCGGCGGCCGGTAAAAATGGAGGCATTTACTCCGATCAGGCAAAAAATCCAAAGGTCGGCAGGGTATTGAGGGGTGTGGCCGTAGGGAAAATAGGCTACAGCGAGATGTCGAAGGCCATCGCCAAGATATTTGATGAAGACCCCATAGCCATACGCCATGTCATCTCCATTAAATATGCACGGGCTGACCAGGAGCTTGCGATGGAAGATGTCGATATAACGATAGACAGATATTCCATGCCCATAGTCATCTCGGCCATGTCTTTTGGTTCTCAGGGCGAGAATTCCTTCAGGGCTTACGCCGAGGCCGCAAAAAAGACCAATATAGTGTGCATGAACGGCGAGGGTGGGGAGATACCGGATATGCTTGGCCTGTACCGTAACAATAGAGGGCAACAGATAGCCTCTGGCAGGTTCGGTGTCTACGCCGGTTTTTTGAATTCAGCGGCGTATCTTGAGATCAAGATAGGTCAGGGCGCCAAACCAGGCGAGGGCGGACATCTGCCGGGCGCGAAGGTCTCGGATATGGTGGCAAGGGCGCGTCACTGCAAGCCTGGCATCGCCCTGATATCTCCATCAAACCATCATGACATTTATTCCATTGAAGACCTGGCCCAGATAATAACGGAGCTTAAAACAGCAAACCCCTATGCCAAGGTGTCAGTCAAGATACCTGTAACAAGCGGGGTGGGGACCATCGCCGTAGGCGTGGCAAAGGCCGGGGCCAATGTCATAAACTTGAGCGGTTTTGAGGGCGGGACAGGTGCGGCCAGGGAGCATGCAAAGAAATATGTGGGGCTTCCCGTTGAGATAGGGGTCAGCGAGGCCCATCGCGCCCTTGTTGAGTCAGGACTGAGAGATGATGTGGAGATATGGTGTGACGGTGGCATAAGATCTGGTCTGGATGTGGTCAAGATGATCCTTCTCGGCGCCAACAGGGTTGGCATGGGGACGGTTGCACTCATGGGCGTCGGTTGCATAAGCTGTCAGCGTTGCCATCTGGATAAGTGTCCGCGCGGCATCTCCACTCAGCTTCGCACTAAGGAAGATGCGGAGGCCAGGGGTGTCAAGGGTTTCACGCCGAGACAGGTGGAGGCTGAGGCCGAAAACCTCGCGAGGCTCCTCGGCGCCATTGGGGACGAAGTGCGTATGCTTGTAGCCAAAATGGGGCATGGACGCCTTCAGGATCTGGTTGGCCGCGTGGATTTGCTGGAGCAGAGCTCTTTCAAGGATTTAATCGACGTGAAGGGCCTCATTGCAAGGGCCGATTACACCGGACCAAAGGATGAATCGAATAGGCCGATGAGCGTAAGAAGGCCGCTCAACCACCTGACGAGGCTCATAAACGACCTTACAATGGATCAGTTTGGCAAAGGCTACAAAGAGGTGCATTTTGTAGATGAATGTGTTCATAGTGTTGACAGGGCGGTCGGGACCTATCTTTCAGGGGCGATGGTGAGGCGCTTTGGAATGAATAGCGATTACAAGGTCCTTATAAGGCTCGGTTCGTCAGTGCCGGGGAATGGTCTTTGCGCCTTTAACATCTCCAATATAGATACTATCGTTGAGGGCGGCTCGCAGGACGGGGCTGCCAAGGGCAGCATGGGCGGCAGCCTTGCCGTCTTGAAGGGTCTTAATTGCCTTGGCAGAAGGGTTGATGGTTCAACTGGAAAGAGTTTTGGCTATGGCGCGATAAGCGGTACGTTTATAATACAGAATTATGCGGATTCAAGGGCCTGTGTGCGCATGTCTGGAGCAGATGTAATCTTTGGCGCGCGCATCGTTGAAAGGCTGAGAGATGAGGAGGGGAATATCGCGACAAGAGCACATCTCAAAGGTTTTGCCTTTGAGTATATGACAGGGGGGAGGGCTGTGGTTCTTGGAGACCCAGGGCCATGGATATGCGCCGGCATGACAGGCGGGGTGGTTTATCAGTGCCTGTATCCCGAATATGGTTTCACCGTAGATTCTTTGAAGTTAAGGCTTGCAAAAGGTGCGGATGTAGTAATAAAATCAATAGACAGCCGCGGCCTTTCAGATATAACAGATCTGATGGATCTTTATATAAAAGAACTGAGGGAGAGTTTTCAGGAAGAAGAGGCCGTGGCCGTGGCATCCATACTCGACAAAGCCAGCGAAAGGTTCGTAATGGTCGTTCCTGGATATTTGGGATAGGTTGCTGCGCAATAGATCAGGATATTTTATTTGGAATTGTCATGTTATTTGATTAATTATAGGGTACCTTCTAAAAATTAAAAATTTTGCTCGATGGTAAGCGCTGGGCGGTTAAAGGCGCGGCCTGCTTACTGTATGTGATTTTTATTGACAGATGATGATGCAATCGGGCAAAAAGGTAATTTTTAGAAGGTACCCTTATAGTTATCGTGCATATTGATCAATCTATAAATAGAAAACGAGAGGTGATTAACTTATGCTGGATAATTTAAAGGCCCTCAAGATGCGCGGCGTGTGTAAAGGTGTATCGGTTTTTGGTTTGCATCTCATTGCAATTCTTTGTCTCATTGCGGTCTATCCGCGTCCGTCTCTCGCCTATGAGCCTTATGTGAGTGCCAAGGCGGCTGTAATTATGGACGCCAAGACAGGGAAAATACTTTACGCCAAAAATCCGCATCTAGAGCTTCCTCCAGCCAGCACGACGAAGATCATAACAACACTTGTCGCCCTTGATCGCTTGAAGCTGAATGACACAGCGGTGGCGAGCTATAGGGCCTCTATGGCCGAGCCGTCCAAGATAGGCCTGCATCCAGGCGACAGGATGACGGTGAATGACCTTCTTTACAGCATAATGCTCAAATCGGCGAACGATGCAAGTGTAGTGGTCGCTGAGAAGGCAGCCGGAGGTTCCATATCACGATTTGCCGGGATGATGAACGAGAAGGCCAGGCAGCTTGGGGCTGTCGATACCCATTTCAGCAACCCCAATGGTCTTCCATGCGCAAACCATTATACCACGGCATACGACCTTGCCGTGATGTTCCGCAAGGCTGAAGAAAATCCCTTGTTCGCCAAGATAACGAGTACAAAGTTTGCTTCTGTAAAAATAAGGAGCGGGTCCGGCCGTGTAAAAAAATTGAACCTTCAGAATCACAACAAGCTTCTCTGGACCTTCAAGGGCGCTGACGGCGGGAAGACCGGTTATACCCATGCCGCAATGCATTGCTACGCCGGCATGGTATCAAGAGGCGGCAAGGAACTTGTGGTGACGATGCTTGGGTCCGCCGATAACTGGAAGGATGTGAATAGGCTCTTGGCGTATGGTTTAAATCTGCCCTATAAATCATATATTGCGCGCAACCAGATTGGAAAGAATACACATTATGCTAAAGGGGTGAGAAAGAGTGGCCATGCCGTTGTCACAGCCAGACGCTCGGTAAAGACAAGAAAGAACAGGATGGGAAGGCGCTATAAAACATATACCATTCAGGTGGCTGCATTTAAAAAGGCGTCTTATGCAAAAAAATTGACGACCAAGCTCGCAAAGGATGGCTATAAAGTAAAACTCAAGAACGTCAATGACGTATATAAGGTTATTATCGGTGAGCACGGAACACATAGGCAGGCCGAGAAGGTATTGACCTTGGTTGAAAACAAGTACGATGTAAGGCCGATGTTGCTGGATCATCATGGTAAGGTGATGAGAAATTGATCGTTCATCCTCCGTTTAGCGACAGCCACCCTGAGTGAATGGTGGCCTGAGATACTGTTTTTTTATTTAGGGGGGGTGCTTCTAAAAATCAGAAATTTTGTTTGAAGGCAGGATGCGAGCAGGACAAAAAGGCGATCTTTAGAGGCACCCTTAAGACAGCCTCTCAGGGCGCATATCACTTTTTGTTCTTGCGCATCCTGCTCTGTGTTGCCGCAACTACCCAACGCTGCACAAGACCATGGCAAGAAATCAAACCAGCTATACCACAGAAGACAATACCTAATCTTTGCAAGGGGCTTAGATGCACCCGGCCGCTATTGTTAGTTGCCATCATATCATGATGACTATCAGTTGTTTTTAGGGAGCTTATAAACCAAAGTAAAGAGTGATGCCTGGGAGGTGCTCTTTGTGAAAAAGAAGATGCCTTTAAAGACCTTGTATTTTGTATCGGGATTGAGCGCAGGCCTGTTTTTTGTGCACCCATATGTGATGCTTGTGCTGATGCTCACCTCGCCTGACGGGAACAAAGGCCTTAGACTGGATTTTAAAGACGTCTCATCTTTTGTCCATCTTATTTTTTCCTCGGAGATGTGGCCCATGTCCTTTGCGTTTATATCTTTTTCTGGGGCGATTGGCCTGCTTATAGGCATGGTGGTGGAAAGAGAGAGGACCCTTGCCGCGCTCAGGTATGAGAATGAAAGACGGACTTTTGTCATCCAGGCTATTAGGCAGCTTGTAATGATTCTCTCGCATCATTTTTTAAACGCAGTACTTGTCATAGGTGCAAATGTGAAGCAATTGAAAGTGGCCGCTGATTTAGAATGCAAGACTGAAGCCTTGAAGAAGATAGAGACCCAGGCCATGAAGACCGAATCGATTATTAGCCTTTTGCAGGGACTGGATTTTGAAAGATTGCTAGATGGAAGTGAGCCGGGATATAAAAAAATAATTGAGATAAGCTCAGAACTTGAAAGGCAGTTGAAAAGGAAAAAAGATGGCGACTAGAAAAATGCCTGGCAATCAAGTAGTTCTAAAGAACTATTTTATGTGACGGTAGGTAGTTATATGACTAACAATATAGAAGTATGCGGCAAGACAAACATAGGGCTTAAACGCAAACGGAATGAAGACAGCTATCTCATTGTTGATAAACTGAATAAGATTGATATCCATTCACTAGGAATGCTGTTTGTTGTAGCTGATGGTATGGGTGGATACCCTGCGGGTGATATGGCAAGTAAACTGGCCTGTGAAGGGCTCAAGAGATATTATTACCATATATCATTTATCAGGAAAAAACTATTTTCCATGTCAAAATATTTACTGCTTAAACATCTAGCAACTGCTATCGAGGCCACCCAGAAAATGATATGCACATTTGAGTCTCAACATAAGGAATGTGCTGGTTTTGGCACAACCCTCTCAACCCTGATCCTTGCTAAAACAACTGCGTTGATTGGTCATATAGGAGACAGCAGGATATACAGGCTGCGAGACAATTCTCTTGGGCAACTGACAACGGACGATACGCTCGTACAGGATATGGTGAATATGGGGGAACTGAAATCTGAGGAAGCGGCAGAAATCCCATACCGCCACGTATTGACACAGGCGCTTGGCGGTGGGTATGAAAAAGTTCACATTTATCTCGAAGAGGTTAAGGCCGGAGATATATTCCTCTTATGTACAGATGGTCTTCACGATCTGGTATCCAAAGATGAGATAAAAGAGATTCTCTCGGCGGACATTACTGTCGTTGATATATGTAATCAACTTTTAAATGCCGCCCTGAGACGCGGCGGCAAGGACAATATTACGGCAATTGTGGTAAGATTGAAGAATTGATGGAGATTTGTCATGTCAAAAGAGATAAGTCACAGCTTGTCCGCCGGGACCATCCTGGGTGATAAATGGATCATTCTTGAATTTATCGCAAAAGGAGGTATGGGAGAAATTTACCGCGCACACCAGATGAACCTCAAGCGTGATGTGGCCATAAAGATCATTTCCACGGAATGGCTGAATGACATAAGAGAGGACCAGGAAGAGATTGGAAATGCACTCCAGCGCTTCCGTCAGGAAGTGCAAACCATGGTGCAGATTCATCATCCCAATGTAATCCAGATATATGACTATGAGTCAGCCCAGGTTGCTATGGGCGATGAGATGAAGACTATTGAGTATATGGTTCTTGAATATATACCTGACAGGACTATAAGGGACACCATGCCGGAAGAAGGCTTTTATCCTGATGAAGAAGGCGCTACAGGATGGATCAAAAAATATTTTTTGCCAGTTCTTGACGGGGTACAAGTAATCCACAAATCAGGCATATTCCATAGGGATATAAAACCAGAAAACATCCTGATGGAAGAGGATACCCCCAAAATAGCAGATTTTGGTCTGGCCAAATCATACCGCCTTGCATCCATGACCTCTTCCATGGAAATCAAGGGAACCCCCGCCTATATGGCCAATGAACAGTTTGTGGATTTTAAGCGATCTGATCAGCGGTCTGACATATACTCTCTTGGTAAAATTCTTTTTGAGGCCATTGATGGGAAAATAACACTAAACGCTATTCCGTTCAAAATGGTCCGTCTCAAGAGAACCGAAACAGCCTTTTTCCAGAAATTGGACAACATTATTCAGCAGGCAACATCAGAGACCGTTAATGAAAGATTCCAATCAATAGAAGAGTTTAAAAAAGCCCTTCTAGATGTCTTGAAGCCTCTAAGACCTCTAGTTAGCTATTCCAAGCCTAAACAACAGTGGCTACCGAAGGGTTCTAACCGTAAAACCTGGATTGCGGCCTTTGTATCGGCTATTCTGGCCTTGATGTTTTCTTTTTTTGCTTATTACTATCCCAGAGGATCTAAGCCGGTTTTACCGTCGAAAGAGACCGTCATAGCTGCAAAACGTGGGCTTCCATTAGTGACAGTAGGCCCCGTTCCCGCCTCCTTGTCTCCCAAAGTAGAGGCCCCTGATGGTTCAACGTTAAGGCTTATACCAGGCGGGACTCTGCGACTTCCTTCTGGATTCAATAACGGCACAAAAGAAGAAACGGTTACTATTAAACCTTTTTATATGGATCAAACCCAGATAACCAATGACCAGTATGTCCGTTTCTTGAACCAAGTGCTTTCTATGGTGCATGTTGAAAAAGGGGTTGTCAAAAGCGGCGACAATATATGGCTTTATCTAGGCGATGTAATGGAAGGATATGAACCCATTGTCTTTTCTGGCGGACGGTTCAGGCTTAAATACTCTGGCCATTCCGCCTGTCCCGTGCTCCGTGTCACCGCTTATGGCGCGGCTGCTTATTTACATTTTTACCATAGAAGGCTTCCAACAAAGGCCGAATGGTTGTTTGCCGCCCTGGAAGGTAAAAATCCGGCCGCCTTTTCCAGGGAAGTTTCGCCACTCCCAGAGTCCTTTTTTGAACCGATCAAACTCCCTTTGCCAGTAATTCTTTTTAAACAAAATGCCTTTGGTATACGGGGAATAAATGAAAACTTAGGGGAATGGGTTTTAGATAGCATCGGCTGGCATAAATTCTCAAAAGAAAAAGACAGAAAATACGCCATAATGAGCGGATTTGAAAAAGAGGAAACCCTAATACACCAGCTTCCCATGCCTGTTATCCGTCAACCTTGGGAGGCCTTTGAGGAAATAGGGTTCAGGGGTGTAAAAGACATCACGTAACCAGCGCTTCTCAGCCGTGCTAATTAGGGATTCTTTATTAAGGCACAGTTTAAAAATAAAAGGTTTATTTTTAAGGTAAAACTTTCCTCATGCCTTGTTAATTATACAAATAGATTATGATAAAGGATAAGAGTATGATTTCGGATGCGCCTAGGACTTGCGTCGCCCCTGACGGTTCCTTTTTGGCTATATTGCATTCTCCTTCGTTTATAGTCAAAAATTTAAGAAAGACCGATTTTATAGCATCCATAGGCCGTCTTGATGAAAGCGGCCTTGATGTAGATAACTCTATAAATTTTCCATCTGGCGACGTGGCCGTGCGGGATGCCGAAGGGGTATATGAGGTTCCGAATCCTTTTCCATTCTGGGGGGCGACTTATATCCTCAAATTCCAGGCGGAAAGATTGGCAGGGGCGCCCAGATTTCGGTTCAGACCTGATGGCCGGGGGGATGCAGAGAATTCTTTGCTGCGCGTCCTCCTAAAAGGCGAATGCAGGGATGATGCCGGCAGATCCTATGGTCTAGCTGATCTTCCTAGACCGCTTTTGCTTGCCGTTGTACAGACCTCGCGAGATCCTGAATTATTAGAGGCCGTCGCAAAACTTTCCTGCTGTTTTGAATTTGACTCCGCGGGGAATCCGATCGGTCTCCAATATGCAAGGCGCGCATCCGGAGAGACATCTCCTATATTGAAGGACCATGATCTTTTTGAGGTGGTGGTAAACAACCCAGCCCTTCCTGACAGGTATAAGCAGGCCATGGTTCTCGTCCCTGGGGTCCAAGGGCTCAACCCCGTTGTCGGTGAATACGGCCCGACAGGTGATACCCATGTGTGGGAATATATGAGGGCTAACAGCTATATTCCGTGGGGACATTACGCTTCCAATATGGCCCATGACAGTATCAGATACAGAGTGGGCGATCTCAGATATGAAGACCTGAAGGGGTTGAGGGCGCTGTATTACCAGCGCATATATGTCCAGCTTGCCGCTTCATTGGATGTGCCTGTGCCTTCAGGGGCCGCAGGCCTTGGCGCAACCTTTTTTCCCGTTGGTCAACTCGAAGATATGAGATCTTTACTCCTTGAGGCCGTGAGACGAAGGATGGATTCCGGCGCGGATATCCCGTTCAACGCTACCCTGTGGGGCTGGAACTATGGCTTTGATTTTTCGCCGTCGGGCTATAGGCTCCATGCGTCGCACCAGCAGATACACCAGCAATTTGCCTTATTGTCTAAAGAGATGACGACCGTTGACGGCAGGTGCCTTTTTCCTACATATGCAATCGGGGATCAAGTGGCATCGTTTTCAGCCTCATATCGTGATTATTATAAGGTTCCGTTTTTCGACGCCTATCTCAAGGCGATACGATCAAATAAACGGCTCGACAAAAACAATGATCTGCCAAGAGATCTTATAGTTTATGAGGACGGAAACGTCATGGCCCATGTGCCGAAGGCCCAGCGTTCGCAGGGTGAGATACAGATAATGACAAAAGCGTATGTCGGCAACATCATTGAGACGGAAGCGAAAGTCAGGGAGTCCCTTGATATGGCCATCTATCAAGTTATGAAGGCATTTGACAGGTTGGGGACCGAAATGGTCACGTGCTACGAGGTCTCAAAACGTTTCGATAATCCAGACAACGACCAGCGCCTTTTTTATTGCTTTCTGCCAAGACATCCACAGTCACCCGGGGCGTTCAGTGAGCGTCAGGGGCGCTGGGTGACAGGTCACTTTCCGGAGGATTTCGCCCGCGCGTTCAGAGAGGCCATGCCCATTTTTTGTTGATCATTTTTAAGCAGCGTTTTGATATTGCATAGTTGCAATTAATCTTCGATTATCACCATCGCGATGCCGTATTGCGTCTCGTGGCTTAATGTCACATGCCAATACCTGGCCCCTATCTCGGAGGCCTTTTTGAAGGCCGCACCCCTAAGTTTCAATACCGGTTTCCCGAGATCGCTATTTAACACGTATATGTCAAGCCAGCTTATGCCGCGTCCAATGCCAGTGCCAAGTGCCTTTGAACAGGCCTCTTTTGCCGCGAAGCGCAGGGCAAGTCCCTCATACGGGTTTTTGCGGCCAAGGCAGCAGTCAAGCTCTTCCTTGGTGAAAAGACGCAAAGTGAAGCGTTCCCCCCAGCGGATCGCGGCCTTTTCTATCCGCTGGATATGGACGATATCCACGCCCATGCCTAAGATCATTTTAAGGCCCTTGCAAAACCGGTTGGGCAAGGCCGGCGCATTCTTCTTTAAGAGACAGACATCTTGTTTTTGTCCGTGATACGGTACGGAGGGCGGGCCTTACCGCCTCTGCGCGGGGCGAGCCGATGGATACTGGCCTGCCCTGATTTGAAGTTATGCAGATTTTCATCTTGTCATATTATTGCGCCGTGCTTGATTATCGAGAGCATTTCTCTGACGGCCCTTTCCATGCCCACAATTACGGCCCTGGCTATGACTGCATGGCCGATACTGAATTCGTCTATCTCGCCTATGGGGCAAAGTCTGGCCGTATTTCTGTAATTAAGGCCGTGGCCGGCATGGACCCTTATGTCAAGGTCCACGGCAAGCCTCGCGGCGCTTACAATACGTTCAAGCTCCCTGTCTTGCGTTTCCAGATCAGGCGCATCGGCGTATCTTCCGGTGTGGATTTCGATGCAATCAGCCTCTATCCTTTTCGCTGCCTCTACTTGCCCATCTTCCGGCTCGATAAAAAGGCTCACAGGTATTCCGGCTTGATGAAGGCGAAAGATGGAATTTTTTAAGCCCTCCTCAAGCCTTATCACATCAAGCCCGCCTTCTGTCGTAAGCTCCTGCCTTTTTTCAGGGACAAGCGTCACTATATCAGGCTTCAATTCCGATGCGATCCTGATCATCTCGTCCGTTGCAGCCATTTCCAGAGTGAGCCGCGTCTTTACAATCTCCCTCAGAATAAGCACATCTCTGTCTTTTATGTGCCTCCTGTCCTCTCTCAGGTGCACCACAACGCCATCAGCGCCCGCGAGTTCCACAAGGCCAGCCGCCGTTACCGGGTCGGGTTCATTCGTCCCTCTCGCCTCCCTTATCGTTGCGACATGGTCAACATTTACACAAAGATCGGCCATCTGTTTCTCCTTAAGCAAGATATCCCTGAGCTCGCGCTCTTTATATGCCATGCGTTCGACATGCATTCCGCCTAGTTCGTGGTCTTCACCCAACAGATGCGCCAGGCCATGAATAAGCAGGTCCGCAAGTCTTTCGTCGATACCTATGCCCATACCGGAGGCCTCGCGGAACGCCGCATCTATTGATATGACTATATCGCCCAAGAGTCTGTCTTGAGGCATCACAGCTGTTCCTGTCCGTGTGGCGTCTATCTGGCCGAAGGAAATTACGTTCGTAGGCCACGGCCTTGCGAACCAATCCCTGTTCATGGCGGTTATCCGCCCGTCCCCCACGAGAAATATGCTGAGCTCGGCGTCTTTTTTGCCGATGGCCCTCATGAGTATCGAGCCGGCGCGCTCGATGCGGACCTGGTTGAAGACCGCCTGACCGTCATATTCATTTCGTATCAGGATAGACATCCAGGTAAAGACCTATTCATTTTCATTATCCTGGTCCCTTTTTGGCCCGTTCGTCTGTCTGGGACCTTGGCTGGAGACGTTTTTCTTTTTCCTCATAGGCCTGAATGATCTGGCTGACCAGTCTGTGCCTTACTACATCCTTCTTGGTGAATTGGATCAGGGTGATGCCCTCTATTCCCTTTAATATCTCCTGCGCCTCTATAAGGCC
>JAJYLJ010000180.1 GCA_021787835.1 Deltaproteobacteria bacterium
GCCATGCTAAGACGCCACCGCCCCCTGTGGCTCAACACCCAGTTCAACCACCCGAACGAGGTCACGCCCTCGGCTGCGGCGGCATGCGACCGGCTGCTGAGCGCCGGAATCCCTGTCTCCAACCAGACCGTGCTCCTAAGGGGTGTAAACGACTCGCTGGAGGTGATGAAGGACCTATGCCACGCCCTGCAGCGCATAATGGTGAGGCCGTATTATCTATTCCAGTGCGACCCCGTAAAGGGTGCGGAACACTTCCGCACCAGCGTCTGGACCGGCGTAAACATAATCGAGGGTATGAGGGGGCACACGGGCGGGCTCTGCATCCCAACCTTTGTGGTAGATGCCCCTGGAGGAGGCGGAAAGATCCCCCTTCAGCCATTTTACATGCTCTCGGCCAACGACCAGGAGGTTGTATTCCGCAACTACGAAGGGATCGTTATCAGGTATCCCAACCCGCATCCAGCAGGCGCCGACGCAAAAGGACGAAACATAGCCCCTTCCGCCATGCCGCCTGCAAACGGGAATGAACGCTACAGACGCAGGAGGCTAAGGCCTCAAAAGGGTGCCCAGCCGTGCACATAGGCCTGACCTATGACCTTAAACAGGACTATCTGGACATGGGCTGGGGGCCGGAAGAGGCCGCTGAATTCGACTCGATCGAGACTATCGGCGCCATCCATGCCGCAATAGAAAGGCTCGGGCACAGGGTAAGCCGCATAGGCAACTGCCGCGCGCTCATGAAGGCCCTGGTCTCGGGTGAACGATGGGACATGGTATTCAACATAGCCGAAGGCGCCCATGGCAGGGGAAGAGAGGCCCAGGTGCCTGCAGTGCTTGAGTGTTTCTCAATCCCCTACACCATGTGTGATCCATTAACAGCCGCACTCACACTCGACAAGGCCATGGCAAAAAGGGTCGTCCGCGACAACGGCCTTGCGACACCAGATTTCTCCGTGGTGGAGAAGACCTCTGACATCGACCGCATACGCCTCGGGTTCCCTCTCTTTGTAAAACCCCTGGCAGAAGGCACTGGAAAGGGGATTTCATCGCGCTCTCTGGTCATGAATCCGGTTGAACTCAAGGCTGCAGCCATGGCCATCATAGAACAACACCAACAACCGGCACTCGTTGAGACATATCTTCCCGGCCGCGAGGTGACTGCCGGGATACTCGGCACTGGAGAAACGGCGCGGGCCATAGGGGTGATGGAAATCATATTCAAGCCGCAGATCGAGAGCGCGATATATTCCCGCCACGCAAAAGACAACTACAGGGATCTTGTTGAATACAAACTGGTCGAGGAGGCATGGCTTGCGCAAGAGGCCAGAAAACTTGCCGTATCGGCATACAATGCCCTTGGGTGCAGGGATGTCGGAAGGGTGGATCTCAAGGCGGATGGAAGAGGAAAATGGCAGTTTCTCGAGGTGAACCCGCTTCCAGGCCTGCACCCTGTGGACTCGGACCTTCCGATACTCGCAAGGCTAAACGGGATCGAATACAGCGAACTGATAGAAAAGATCATCTCATACACAATCGAGAGAACGTCGAACAAGCCCGTATGCGGGTAGCGATAATACACAATAACCCAAGCCAGGACGGCGACCTTTCCGAAACGGACGTCATGCGTCAGGTCCGCCTAGTTGGAAAGGCGCTTGATGAGCTGGGGGCAACACACGCCGCCATCCCCGTGACAAGGGCGCTTGGGCGGTTTTTGGACGACGTTTATGGGTTCGGGCCGGATGTGGCCTTTAATCTTGCGGAATCAGTGGATGGAAGGGATGAGCTCCACCCCAATGTCCCGGCCGTCCTGGAGCTTATCGACATTCCCTGCACAGGTTCCCCAGCCGGGAGTCTCTGGCTCACGACAGATAAGGTCATCGCCAAAGAGATCATGCAGGCAAGAGACATCCCCACGCCTGAATTTTGGACATATAAAGGGCCTCTTCACAGCCACCAGGCAGGACAGAATCATGCAAAAGGCCCCTGGATCGTCAAGCCGGCCGCGAAAGACGCATCCATCGACATAGATGAAGGTGCAGTCTTTTCTTCCCTGGACGACCTTGTGGAAGGACTTCCGGAGAGGTGGGCAAGGCTTGGCCAGGAGCCGCTTCTCATAGAAAGATACATTCACGGGCGGGAATTCGGCGTGTCCATGCTTGAAGGGCCAGGCGGGGTCGAGTGCCTGCCGCCTGCTGAGATCGTGTTTTGCAACTATAAAGAGGGTACTCCAAGGATCGTCGACTGGAGGGCCAAGTGGGACCCTTTGGCCCCTTCCTATCAAAACACCGTGCGCTCCTTTGATCTTCAGCCAGCAGACGGCCTTCTTATTGAGGAGTTGAAAGAGCTCGCGATGAGGTGCTGGAATGCCTTTAGGCTCAAAGGTTACGCGAGGGTGGATCTGAGGGTTGACGAGATGAAAAGGCCGTGGGTCCTTGAGATAAACGCAAACCCATGTCTGTCGGATGACGCAGGTTTTATGGCCGCAGCCATGGAAAATGGACTTATGCCTAAAGACATAATAAGAAGGATACTTGAGGCGGCAAGACCCGCATGAGTCAGATACGCCCCCTAGCTGGCTTCAGGACATATCTCAAGGCATCCGATGCGGCGGCCATAGAGGCTTGTGTTAGGCGCACGGGCGTTTTTAGACCTGATGAGATATCGGTCGCCATGGAACTGGTGAACGACCGCCTTGAGCGCGGCGAAAAAAGCGACTATCTTTTTATCATCGCCGAGG
>JAJYLJ010000181.1 GCA_021787835.1 Deltaproteobacteria bacterium
CGCTCTGCGACGACAACACCCTGAAGCCGGCCCTTGCGGTAAACTCAAGAGACCTTTCAAGGCCGGCAAAGGCCTCATGGTTGCCCGTCACGGCGAACTTACCATATCTCGCCTTAAGGCCGGAGAGGATATCGGCAAATCTTTCCAGATGATCCGGCTGGCCGTCCACCAGATCGCCGGTTGACACTATCACATCCGGCCCTGTGGAGTTGACCGCCTCGACCAGGCGGCGGGCCCACGCCTCGCTGGTCATAAGCCCGATGTGCAGGTCTGATATCTGCGTGATGCGGAAGGATGCCTGCATATTATTCAATTTTGAACTGACAAGTAAGATGTGCTCGAGATTAATCCGTCTGGCTGCGGCAAGACCGTAGACGCTTGCAATAAGTGCAAGGCAAGCCGGAAGGGCAGTTGAGTAAAATGGCCCTCTTAATGCAAGGCGGGCGGCATCGAAACCGATGAGGCCGCCCGCCGCATCAATAAAGAGTTGCCAGAGGCCTGACAAGACGGAAAATGAAAAGAACAAAAAGGCAAAACCCATCCAGAGATAGCCTATCCAAGAGATCGTAACAGCAAGGATATTAAACCCCATCCTTGCCGCCATATGGGTCAAAAGAGGCGCAAGCCAGACAAAGGCGAGGACGAGGGCGAGTGGCCAGGGGCTGAAGTATCCGGCCGCCAGCAGATTTTTATATATGTAGCAGTGCATCCCTCCATAAAGGGCCAGAAAGATGCCTATAAAAATTAAGAGCGGCGGTTTCATGGCAGACCCCGCAGTCCTGATCCTTATAAAAAGCCTGTTGGACAAAGACGGATACCGGACGGACAGGGTCGGGCCTGACGTCAAGGTCAGAGCGGATATGAGCTGTAGACAAGGTGTATGCCGATAATCGTCAGAAAAAAGACAAAGACCTCCTTCAACACCCTTTCATCGATCCTCATCAGAACACGAGGCCCGAGCTGGCCTCCGATCAACACCCCTGGAACCGCCCAAAACAGCGCCCGCGCATTGGGCCTGCTCGACATCATGAGGTGGGCCAGGGCACCGAGCAATGAAATGCCAAATGTCATCAAAATGCACGTCGCGATGGCATGGCTCATCTTTAAAAGCATCTTTTTGCGCAGGATCGGTACGAGCCATTCGCCTATATTTATGGTCAGCATTCCGCTGGCCACAGCCATGATCATGGCTATCCACGAGTGACGCAAGGCGGCGCGCAGATCGGCCCTGTTGCCCCCCTCTTCATCATACCTCTGGTTAACCGACACAAACAAAAGGGCCGTGGCCAGGGAAATAAGTCCTATTACGAGTTCGATGTGCGACAAAGACAACCTGTGGCCTATCAAGGCCCCGGCGGCAACCCCCGGGGCCGCTATGGCCAAAAGCAGCATGGCGAGCCTGTTGTCTGTCTTTCCACGCCTGATGTAGGCTATACTGCCCGAAGCAGTGCCCGCTGTCTGGATTAACAATGAAGTCAATATGGCGGTATTGGGCCTCATGTTTAGGGCGAGGAGCAAAAAAGGCATCCACAATATGCCGCCGCCAAATCCAACTATCGTAACAATAGTGGCGATACAGACGCCCGCGGGCAAGGCCAGCCAGTACATAATTTCTACCTCTTGATATTATAGAATTTGCAGTTCAAAATAATACTGTTCAACAGGTTGATCTTGGTCTTGAGAAGCTCCATGTCGCCCTTAAGCCTTGTGCCATCTTCTCCTCCCGCTTGCCGGTTGTCAACAGCATCCGAGACCTCATCGACGAACCGGCCGGCGGCGTCGCACAAGTCTTTTGACAGAAGGATCATCTCCTGCAGGTTGCTCGTAATTTCATTGACAGCATCGCCCATCTCGGCCAGTTCGTTCCTGGTGTGGATATTTATGGTCTGGCTCAGATCCCCCTTTGCCATCTTTTTTGAAGCCTCTATCATATGCTGCAAGGGTTCCGTGATGTTCTTTATAAACATCGCAAGGACGATCACCACGACGACGAGCAGCAGGGCGACCATGAGAACGGCCTTGTTTCTAATCTGTTGCATGGGACGGAAGGCCTCCTCGGAATTTATCTGATTCCTTGACAATTTTTCAAAGTTCTGCGTCAATTCAGAGCGAAGCCCCTGTCTTTGGATGTCTACAATAAACTCCATTACGATCAATAATGAAGCAAGGCAAATCAACAGGAAATAGATGATCATGGTTCTTTGGATATGGCTGTCATATTGGGTCTTCATCGCATAACCTCCAAGATGATCGTTTCTCAAACTACCTCAAAATACCGGAGACCGCCAGGTTACCGCTAAAAAAATAATAAAAAACCCTTGCGCAGCATAGGCTGGCAGGGGCAGACTGACCGCGTGCAAGGCCTTTCCCCGCCCGGCCTTACCCCTTACACACATGTCTTATGGATATGGGCCTCGCAATACCCGTCTCAGTGCCTGTGGAAGAGATAATGCGAGTGTATATGGGAATGCGCCTTGCCCCCGTGGAAATGCCTGTGCTCGTGGACAAGGTTCACCCGAAGGAGAAGATCGCTGTCGGAGAGTATCTCATCAGCCGACCCGGTCTTCTCCAGCCGGTGCTCCTCCGAAAGGACCGCAACGGTTGCGTTTAATTCGCTTACAAGGGAGAGGTCATGGGTGGCGATGACGATGGTCTTTCCGGCCTCGTTGAGTGCGAGCATGAGCTCGACCAGAAAACACTGGGTGCGCGGGTCAAGGCCGTTTGTGGGCT
>JAJYLJ010000182.1 GCA_021787835.1 Deltaproteobacteria bacterium
ATTTTGTCAGTTTAAATTTAAATAATTTTTTTAATCGAGAATTTTCAAATATGAACTGTATTCTGGTTTAAATCTGAACTTTCAGTGTCATTTTTCAGCCGCATTCCCCACCTGGTTTTCAGGACCATTCCCCAGGTGCAGCATCCTATCTTGGGTTTTTTAGCATATCGGACTGAACATAATCAACCTTAAGCTTTTTTCCTTTCCTTCGGCGTTCTTTTCTTCCGGTAGCTTTCCCCTTCGATTACCAGTTGATGAGCATTATGGGCAATGCGGTCCAGGGCGGAGTTTGCCATTATGGAATCATCGAATAACGCCATCCATTCATGGACGTCGCGGTTGCTGGTGATTACGGTGGAAGCCCTGCCGTACCGTTCGATGACGACCTCATAGAAGTCACTGCCTTGTTCATCGGAGAGTCTCTGTAATCCGAAGTCGTCTATGATGAGCAGTTCGGGGCTGATCAGTTTTATCAGCTCTCTGCCGTATGAGTTGTCGGCCCTACTCTGGAGGAGTTTTTTGAACATCGTGCTGGCCCTGAGCGTGAGAACCTTGTGCCCGCGTCTGCATGCGCTATGGGCGAGGGCATTGGCGATAAATGTCTTTCCCACGCCCACGGGGCCGCAGATGAGTACGTTTTCCTTCTGGTTGACAAACTCAAGGCTGAAGAGGTCCTTAAGCTTTTCTCTATCGACAGTGATTGCGGCATCCCAGTCAAACCGTTCGAAAGTCTGATCGAGATCTACCATGGCGGTCCTTAGCCTTGTGGCGACATTGGTGTCCTCTCTCCTTTGGATTTCATCGTTGAGAATGAGTTCAAGGAACTCAGTGTAAGAGAGTTTTGTCCCCTTTGCGTAGGCCACCCTGTCTGGTAGGGTGGCCAGCAGTCCCGACAGCCGCAATCGTTTCAATGTTTGCTTCAGCTCATTTGTTATTCCCATACTGGTTTTTGTTCCTCCTTTTTTTGTTTGAAATACTCCGCCGGCCGTCCGAACCGTGCCGGCACGACAATGCCTCTTTTCTCACCTCCTTTTTCGGCCTCTTTACCCAGGGCCTGCTTGATAATGCGCTCCAGCCTGAAGACATCTATGAGGCTGAAGGACAGGGCGCGGCTGCACGCCTGCTCTATCCGCGCAGTGCCGTATTTCTCTGAAAGCCGCAGGAGTTTCTGTGCCTGCCTCAGCTTGCTCCAGGGGAAGTCCCCCGAAAGCAGTTGCTCCGTGAAGCTCCCGCAATTGGTTCCTATTTCTTTCGCCTTCGCTATGTAGTAATCACAGTTCCGCATCGCATATGGCGTCTTGTGCTTTGGATAGTCCTCGAAATCGGTAGATCGTCTGCCCTCGGACACAACGGGATGGGTCTTGATCACAGCCCCCTGGTAGTAAATGCGCGTCAGTTTGCTGTTGGCGCGGATATCCACTTTCTTGCCTATATATTCCGTCGGTAGCGAATACAGAGCATTGGAGAAACGGACATGATGATCAGGATGGACAGTGACAGAGCCCCATTTAGGGACATCGAAATGTTCTGGCCGTAGCGGCAGAAGAAGGGCCTTCTCCTGTTCTTCAAAAACTATTTTCGGCCTCCTTCTCGTAGTGCCGTGAATCCTCATCCCTGCCATGTCCATGCACCATTTCACGGCCTCTCTCTGTGCGTGCTCGCAGTCGATGAACTCTTCCCCTTTGAAAAAATTCTCGCGGACATAGGGTATTTGCCTCTCAACAGTTGCCTTTCCCTGAGGATGCCGTGCGATTGCCGGATCAATGATGAAGCTTTGATATTGCGAATACTCCAGAAAGGTACGGTTGAATACCGGCTCATAGCGGTTCGACTTGACCACCGCCGCTTTCATGTTGTCGATTATGAGACGCCTGGTGACGCCGCCGAAAAATTCCCATGCCTCTTCTATTCCTCCAATAAGTGCGGGCAGGTCCTGTTTGCGCGTAATGTGGACATATTGATACCTGCTGAACACGAGTGTAATGACGAGAGCGTACAGCGCCCTCATACGGTTGAGAACCTTGTCAAACATATATCCGAGCCTGCCGAAATCAACCTCGGCAACTTCTCCAGGCTCCGTCTCCGCCATGCGGACTGTTCCACCGTTGCCTATCCCTATATGCTCCTGCACAAAGCGATACAGAGAGCTGTAGCTTGTCTCAACGCCGTTCCGCATCAGCTTCATATGCACTTTGGTGAGTGTCAGATTTTCACGCTCCAGCCAATCGGCGACTGTGTCCTTGTGCGGAAGCAATATGCTGTCCCTCGTATTGCCGTCCCCGCCGTTGTCATTGCCGTGGACTTCCCTGAAAACCACATAGGCGATATCTTCAATGTTTGAATCCGATTCCTTCGTGAATCCTTTCCCCTCGGCAATCCGGATATACTTGCGAACGGTTTTGCGGTCCATCCCGGTTGATCTGGCTATTGCACTGATTTTGTCTCCAGCCGCTTGCCTTCTCAAAACATCAACAATCTCGATCACGGTGTACTCCTTGTCTGCCATGCTACCTCCCGTATTCCTGATTTGGAGCGTAGTATGACTGTTATCAAGATTGCTGCACCTTATTGCCACCGGTTAGATGGGGAATGCCCTGAAAAAGGGTGGGGAATGCTCCTGAAAAACTAACCTCTTAAACTGGGGAATGCTCCTGAAAAATCACATATACGATTCGGATATAGAATTCTTATAGGGATGTGAAGATTAAATG
>JAJYLJ010000183.1 GCA_021787835.1 Deltaproteobacteria bacterium
AACAAGCTCTACGCTCATTTTAGGCCTCCTTCGGGTCTAACCCGCCTCTTTGTACCTCTTTGGCCGGAAAGTGGCTTAAATGTTCACGGACACAGCCAGAATGGGCAATTTGAGGGCGTTCACTACCCCCCCATTTGCCGTCCCGGCAGACCATGCCCTTTTTAAGCATTTCTTCGGGGCTCAGGCAGCGCCGCTCTTTTAACCCCTTATCCACGCCGAAACGGTGCTTATCAAAAGCCGAAACGCTTTTAAAATGCTCATGACAACCGCTACAATGTGCCTCAGCTTTCCCATTCCACGTTTTACCGCAGTTGCATTTAGCCATTTTGTTTTCCCTTCCTTTCCAAATTCTCTTCGATTTTTACAAGCCTTTCATTCGCCGCGGGACATGCTATCAGGCAAAACCAGCGTTTAGGGCAGATGGCGCAGGTCATTTCTCAAGCCTCAAATCCTGTATCCGCTTTTCATGGGCAATCTGCAAGCACGCCTGACGATCTCCCGCGCATTTAAAACCGAAAATGCCCTCAATTACGTTTTGGCTGTATCCCTCCTCTTTCAGGCTTTCAGGCGTCTTGCCAGCCGCCTCGTTTTCGAGCTGGTGTAGGCCCTTTAAAACGCGCGGATATTCAACGGGGCTGGTCATGCAGGCTTTGTAAAGCCTCACGAAATCCCCGCGCCTGAACCGCCAATCACCGCGGTCGATGATGTCCGATATCTCCATCCATCCGCCCATCATTTTAACAGCCATGTGAATTACGGGATCATCGAAAACCACGCTATCGCCCCGCCAGTGCTCAAGGGCGTCTTCAAGCTTCGCCAAGGCTACATGAGCGCGGTCTTCAGGATTACCCTGTATAGCCTGCCGGATTTCCGCCACTTTCGGGAAGGTGGCTGTTCCACGACTTTGAATTATCTGCTTACAGGCCCTCTCAATGTCGGCAACTGGGATATCCTCAAGTCCCATAGCATAGACCTTGATTTTCATATCGCTTACTTCTTGGGTGAATGCCTCGCCTAAGACAGCCATACAAAAGAGAAATTTTTCATCTTTTTCTAAGTTCATTCGCTTTTCTCCTTTTTAAGTTCTTCGATTCTTGCCAAAACGCCCTGCACGCCCTTAGAGGCCTGCGGAAAACGTAATTTCTTGCCTCCAATTTCACTTTTCTCCCATGTCCTCACTGCAGCCTGCCAGTTCTTCATTTTGTTTTTGCCGACCATCCAACCGTTTGAAGTGTAATGGTCTATCCATTTCTCAGGGTCAACGTTGTTTTTCCTCTCTTGGCAATAAGCCGAAACTTCTGCCAGACTCGGAGGCCGGAAGGCCCTTTCTTTTGAAGAAGTTTCTTTTGAAGAAGTTTCTTTTGAAGAAGTTTCTTTTGAGGGTATCTTTTTTGCCAACGGTTCGTTATCTTTTTTGCCAACGTTATTGGCAATAATGCCAACGCCCGTTATCTTTTTTGCCAACGTTATCTTTTTTGCCAACGGTTTCCATGTGGAAAAATCCTTATTTATTCCGAAGGTTGCAATAAAACCGTTATCTTTTTTGATAATAATATTCATGGCGATGGCTTTGCGGATAGCACGGAGGCAGTCGGGCTTGTTTATACCTGTTCCGGCGCAAAATTGAGACAGGGGGATTTGATCTGTTTTTTTATTGAAGCCATACGTTTTTCGAAATACAAAATCTATGATCTGGCGGGCCTCTCCCGCGATTCTTGTTCGGGCAAGTGCCTCTAGAAGCTCATTCGCAATTTTTGTGTAACCGTCTTCGGTTTGAGGTGAGGCCATCTATCCCCTTCTCAAAAATAAAAAGCCCGCCATCGTACCTTCCTGACGTGCCCTGGGAAGAGATTTGCCAGAAAGGACCCCGATAGCGGGCTCACTTGAATTATAACTTATTTTGGTTTCCCAGGCCACGGGCTAAAATAACATACCCGCATCCAAATTACAAGAGGGAAAAATCACGATTCTCCCCCGCATTTTTTCAGACAATCGCAGTCCTTTTTTTCTTCCTCAGCCCCGTTTTTGGGCAAATGATGTCTTCGGAACTCATTCCTCCATCATCTCCACTTCCTCTTTGCTTATCGGATGCCCTTTACAGCACCCGTGGTCCATGTTGTCGCACCGGATGCCCAGGTGATGAAACAGGACATATCCCGTGCGGTTATCGTCCGCTTTCATGATGCGGCAATCGGGGAGGATTAGGACGCCGGCAAGTTTCATTTTTTAAAATCCTTTCTCAGTTTTTCCAATCTCTTTTTAACCGATTCCTCCGTGACCTCGCCAACTCGCAAGGCCACGGTACTTCCGGTTAAATTATCTGTAAATAAAACATGATGCGGCATACCCTCCGGCCACTCCTGGATACCGTTATAGACCGCCCTGTGCTGGGCTATGAGGTCGGGGATGGAGGTCAATTAGAAGTTACCTCTGCACAGTATAGCCTCCCTGAAATCTTCACCACCATGATACGCCGGATGCACTTGTTTTGCTCGCGCAGGATTTCGATGCGGGATAATGGATTCAAATTTTTCCTCCTTAAATGCGGCGTTGCTAATTATTTCGGAAAGCGCAGATGATACCATCTTGACAAAAAAATGTTACAATCATTTATAATTAAAGCACAGAAAGGAGTTGTAACTTGAAAACAGTTAAGAAAATAGCCGATGAGCTTAAAGTTAATGAAAGGCGTGTCTACCGCTT
>JAJYLJ010000049.1 GCA_021787835.1 Deltaproteobacteria bacterium
TTCGGGCAACAGGAAGGGGTCTGTTCCTACAATGAACCCTGCAAATAACATATGGAAATAATAAAAGACATACATGAGATGACCGAGGCCGCCTGCAGAATAAGGTCGATGGGCCTCAAATCGTCCCTTGTCCCGACAATGGGATATCTGCACGAGGGACACCTATGCCTTGTGAGGCTTGCAAAAAAGATATCAGACAGGGTAATTGTCAGCATATTTGTAAATCCCGCCCAGTTCGGGCCAAACGAAGACCTTGCCAAATATCCCAGAGACATCGAACGCGACATATCACTTCTGGAGGCTGAAAGGGTTGATGCGCTTTTTTATCCTGAGGCCAAGGCGATGTATCCTGCTGGGTTTCAGACCTTTATAAACGTTGAGGCGTTGAGCGGGACCATGTGCGGCGCCTCAAGACCAGGGCACTTCAGGGGAGTGGCGACGGTAGTGGCCAAACTCTTTAATATTGTACAGCCCGATACCGCCGTCTTCGGCGAGAAAGACTTTCAGCAGCTGGCCATCATCCGGCGGATGGTCGAGGACTTGAACATGCCTATCAAGGTGATAGGGCACCCTATCGTAAGGGAAAAAGACGGGCTAGCCATGAGCTCCAGAAATGTCTATCTTAATTCAAATGAACGAAAGACCGCGACCGTTCTCTTTGAATCTCTGGAGCTTGCAAGGACGCTGATAAAACAGGATGAACACGGTGCGGACAGGATCAGGGACGCGGTGAAAAGGCATATACTTTCAAGGCCCGGCACAAAAATAGATTATATCTTTATCGGCGACACTGAAACCTTGAAGCCGGTGAAAACAATCAAGGACAGAGGAATCATCGCCCTGGCCGTGCTGGTCGGTTCGACAAGACTGATAGACAATATCATCTTAGGGCCTGTCTAAAAAGCGGGCGGTTTAAAAAATAAATTAAAATATACGCACAGACAAACAGATGCAGAGGATACTTTTAAAATCCAAGATACACAGGGCGACCGTGACAGGAGCTGACCTCAATTATGAGGGAAGCCTTTCTATTGATAAAAACCTCATGGCGGCGGCGGATCTTATGCCGTTTGAGCAGATAAAGATATACAACGTCTCAAACGGTGAACGCCTTGACACATATGTGATAGAGGCCCCGGCTGGCTCTGGGGCCGTTTGCCTGAACGGCGCGGCGGCAAGAAAGGGCACTGTCGGAGACCTCATCATCATCGCATCCTACGCCCTGTTCGCCGAAGATGATATAAAAAACGGAGGCACAACCGTGGTCTCTGTCGACAGCCTGAACAACATCATAAAACGCACAGAGATAAAATGGTGATCCAGCTCGGCGGTTTTGCCGTCCATATAAAAATATGAAGATATATGCGGTAAGCCTAGGCTGCCCAAAAAACAGCGTCGATACAGAGTGCGCCCTGAAAGAGATCATGAATGCGGACGGAAAGGCGTCCCTGCTCGTGGGCTCACCCGAAGAAGCCGATCTGCTTTTTGTGAACACGTGCGGCTTTATCGAGGCTGCCGTAAACGAATCAGTAGATACTATCCTGGCACTCGGGGGCCAAAAACGCCCTGACCAAAGCCTCATGGTGATGGGCTGTATGGTGGCCAGGTATGGGAAGGAGGCCCTTGAAAAGGAACTCCCGGAGGTTGATTCCTTTATAGGCGTCTATGACTGGGCGAGCTGCGATTCAAGGACAGCGGGCGCAGGGCCGTTGGCCGCCACACCTCCATGGCGTGCGTATGTAAAGATATCGGAGGGCTGCTCGAACCACTGCACCTATTGTCTGATCCCAAGACTAAGGGGTGGGCAGAGGTCGCGCCCGATGAAAGAAATAGTCTCGGAGGCAAGGAATCTCGCTAAAAAGGGCGTCAAGGAGATAACTTTCGTAGGACAGGACCTTACCGCATACGGTGAAAATGGCGCGGGGCTGACCGAACTCCTCGAAGAGATAGCGCTCAAGGCCGACATACCATGGATACGCCTTCTCTATCTGAATCCGGCCAAGGTCACCTCAAGGCTTCTTGACGCCATGGCCAGTCATCCTGCAATATGCCAGTACCTCGACATACCTGTGCAGCATGCAAGCGACAAGGTCTTGAGGGCCATGGGAAGGGGATACGGGATAGGGCTCCTGCGCGACCTCTTTGCGGAAGCGAGGCTGCGGCTTCCAAATGCCTCGCTAAGGACCACTGTTATGGTCGGATTTCCGGGGGAAGATCAAGATGACTTCGAGATGCTTGCGGATTTCATAAAAAGTCAACAGCTCGACCACGTTGGAGTATTCGCCTACTCCGATGAGGAGGAAAGCGCCTCCTTCAGGATGAATGGCAAGGTCCAGGCCAGGACCGCTAGGCAGCGGAAGGCTAAAATCATGTCCATCCAGGCCCGTATAGCCAGGTCTAAAAACGCCAAAAAGAGAGGCAGCGTCGAGGAGGTGCTGGTCGAGGGGTTTGCTCCTGAGACAAATCTTCTGCTGATGGGCAGGGCCCGTTTCCAGGCACCTGATGTTGATGGCGTCGTGTACATAAACGAAGGGACAGCCTCGGCAGGCGAACTGGTAAAGGTCGATATCACCGGTTCGCACATATATGATCTGGTCGGACGGATAGCATGACCGCCACAGGGACCAAAAAGCAACATAAATGCCCTGCCTGCGGCAGGCCCGCCCCTTACGGGGGAAACCCCTTCAGGCCCTTTTGCAGCAAAAGATGCAAGATGATCGACCTTAGCGCCTGGCTAAAGGAAGACTATTGCATATCCGGCGAATGGCGCGAGACCGGTGAACCGGTAGAACGAAAAGAAAAAAGAGGTGAATGAAATGGCGGAACCTGCCCATGATGTAATCATATTAGGTTCGGGACCGGCTGGTCTTCAAGCCGCCATCCATGCGGCCAGAAAGAAGGCCAATGTGCTTGTCCTCGGCCGCCCTGAAGCAAGCGGCCTCTATGCGGCGCATATCGAAAATTACTGCTGCGTGCCAGGGGTCACCACCGGCCCAGAAATGATCGCGGCAGGGATAGGGCAGGCCAAGGGATTCGGGGCCGAATTCATAAATGAAGACGCTGTGCTGACAGCGGCCCTTGATAACGGCGCGTTTGAAATAACCAGCGAGAGCAGGAGGCGTTTTTCTTCTTATGCCATAATAGTAGCAACCGGCATAAAACGAAAGGGGCTTGGGCTCAAGGGCGAAAAGGAACTCATGGGACGCGGGATCAGCTATTGCGTTGACTGTGACGCGAACTTCTACCGCGGGGCCACGGTCGCGGTCTTTGGAGACGGAAGCGCGGCCGCGCACGGCGCGGTAACCCTTGGCAAGATTGCAAGCAAGGTGTTTCTGGTCGCGCCCAAGGGGCTCAATATATCCAGTTCCCTCAACAGTGAACTCAAGAACGATAACGTAAATATGATCTTTGGACAGAAGGTAAGCGAGCTGCTGGGCGAAGACCGCCTCCAGGCGGTCATTCTTGACAACGGCCAAAGGCTGGATATCGACTGTCTCTTCATAGAAACAGGGGCCAAGGGGGCGATGGAGCTGGTTGCAACCCTGGGCGTGGCGCTTGATCCTGAAAGGTTCACCTACATACTTACCGACAAGAATCAGGCAACCAACATCCCTGGAATATTCGCAGCCGGAGATATTTGCGGGCTGCCGTGGCAGATGGCGAAGGCCGTTGGCGAAGGCTGCGTATCCGGCCTTGCCGCCGCAAACTACGCCCTGAAAAAACGCAGAGAGAGAAGAAAGGGGGACGATGTTGATACTTAAATCGTACACGGTCGGGGACTTACAGGTTAAGGCGTATCTGATCGGTTGCCCTGAAACCAGAGAGGCGATGTTCATAGACCCTGCCGGCGATGAAACAAGGCTTGCGGAAGAGATAAAAAAGCAGGGACTGCATCTAAAATATATCGTAAACACGCATGGACACCCTGACCATACCCTTGGAAACGCCGGACTAAAGGCCTTGACCGGGGCTATTGTCCTTATGCACGAGGCGGATGATATGTTGTTCAGGACAAAAGAGGCTGAGGCGCTCTTTAGGTCTTGGGGCTTTGGGCTGTCAGTTCCCTCCGACGCCCATATAAAAGAAGGGGATAAAATCCAGGTCGGGACATTGAGTTTCAAGGTCCTGCACACGCCCGGCCACTCGCCAGGCTCTATATGTCTTTACGGGCATGGCCACGTCATCACTGGAGATACGCTCTTCGTTGGGGCTGCAGGCCGCACCGACCTGATAGGAGGCTCATTGGACACGCTCATAAAATCCATCAAGCAACAGCTTGCAGTCCTGCCCGACGAGACCGTCGTGCTTCCTGGTCACGACTACGGCGACACACCCACTTCCACCATAGGACGGGAGAAAAGAGAAAATCCATTTCTAAGTTAGTCAAAGGGTGGCCTTTACGCCTTCCTTGACCATGAATGACTATGCATATAAGAGATCAAACATGGCTGGAGCTTGCCATGACCATCCCTGTAGAATTTGAAGACCCGCTCTCCGGGTATGTCATTTCGAGACTGGGAAGGGGTGTTGCCATAGAGGAGCCGCTGGAACACATGTCGTGCGTAACCGCATACCTGAGCACCAAAGATATTGAAGACGGCGTGCTGGATGAGATATACGATCTTATCTCCTGGCTCCAGAAACTGAACCCCTGGCTTTCAAAGTGCGAATTGCACCAAAATATAATAGAGACCCAGGACTGGGGCGAGAACTGGAAACGCGGCTTCAAGCCTTTGCACATCGGTAAAAAATTTGTCATAAGACCGAGCTGGGAGTCTTATGAGGCCGGAGAAGACGAGCTCATAATCGAAATAGACCCTGGACAGGCCTTTGGAACGGGCACGCACCAGACGACAGCCATGGTGCTTGAGACCATGGAGGATGTATGGGGTGAGATGGCCAGGCAGGCAAGAAGCCAAGGAGAGATGTGTCCAAAGGTCCTGGATATAGGGACCGGAACGGGCGTTTTGGGCATAGGGGCGGCCCTTCTCGGGGCGCGGCCGGTCCTCTGTCTTGATATAGACCCTGTCGCGGCCGAGACAGCCCGGGTCAATGTGCAAAAAAACAAACTGATTGACAAGGTAACCGTGGAGACAACATCCATATCGGATATCCAAGGGGAATTCGATATAATAGTTGCGAACCTTGACAAAAATACCCTGACAAGATTATCGGAGGCGATTACAAAACGCCTGACGCCAATGGGGAGGCTGATCATTTCCGGGGTCCTGGCCTGGCAGAAAGACGAAGTTGCAAGGGCCTTCGAGCGCTGTGGGCTTAAGGTCGTCAGTCTCACGACCGACCGCAAAGAAAACGAGTGGGTATGTATCGGCCTGTCTTTTATTGAGCGATGAAGCCATTTCATTTCAACATAAAATACGCGCTGCCGCTCAAACGCGGCGAACGCATCGACCTTGATGGAGGCGAGGCCCGCCACATAGCAAGGGTCCTGCGCCTCAAAACGGACAGCCTTGTAAACCTCGTAAACGGCATTGGCGGGATGACGCCAGCAAGGATTGTAAAAATAGGCAAGGCCTCCGTAACGTTCGAGATAGAGGCGGAAACAATCATTCGCGACGACCGCCTGCCCATAGAGCTCATCGTTGGGATCATAAAGGGGGAACGGATGGACTGGCTGATTCAAAAGGCCACGGAACTAGGCGTGAGCGCCATAAGGCCCGTTCTAACAAGACACACCGTAGTCGGCCTCGATGACGACAAAAGATACAGCCGCACCACCCGCTGGCAGGAGATAGCAATGCAGGCGCTAAAGCAGTGCAAGGGGTTGACCTCACCCAGCATATATCCTGTCTCGACGCTTAGCGAGGCTGTTTTATCCGTTCAGGCATCAGGGACGAGACTGTTTTTGTCTGAATCTTGCGATGAAAAAGGCATTATCCAGGCATGGAGGCAATCCGATGAACCGCCAGCCACTGTGGCCATAGGGCCGGAAGGCGGTTTCTCGGATGAGGAACAGACCATGTTTAAAAGGTCCGGCTTTACGCCCGCATCCCTAGGAAAGAGGACCCTTAGATCAGAAACTGCGGCCATTGCGGCGATTGCCGTTCTCGGCTCGCTCATATATGACATCAAGACGCCGTGACGACAAATATCACGCGCTGATCCTGGCCGGCGGGCTCGGCGTCAGGCTATGGCCAAAAAGCCGCGCATCAAGACCGAAGCAGTTCCAGACATTCGGCGATCAGGACAAAACCCTCCTCCAGCAAACAATCTCTAGGCTTTCCCCGATATTCTCCTGTGACAGCATATGGGTGATAACCAAACCCCAGCATGTTGGCAAGGTCATGGACCAGGTCAACGGCCTGAAAAAAGACCATGTCTTCGTGGAGCCGGAACCCAAGGGCACCGCTGCGGCCATAGCATGGGCTTCAGCCAGGATAGAGAACCTGTTCCCTGACTCGGTGATCGGCGTATTCCCAACTGATCACCTGATTGAAAACGAAGACGGCTTCAGAGACCATGTCGCGGCAGGGCTTGAATGGGCGGCCGTCCACCCTCAACTTGTAGTATTCGGCGTAAGACCCACAAGACCAGAGACGGCTTATGGATATATAGAAAGCGACGGGACGGCTGGCGCCTCCAGGGGCATGGAATGCCTGAAGGTGCGCTGTTTTCACGAAAAGCCGGACGAGGCCACAGCGAGGGAGTACATACTCAAGGGCAATACATTCTGGAACAGCGGCATCTTTATCTTCAGGACAGAGACCCTGCTAAGATCACTGAGTCTCTATGCTCCAACTGTCTGGGGACCGCTCAAAGAAATAATGAAGACCGTTGAAGCGAAAAATCATATTAGCAGACGGTCGAAAAAGACCGGCTCCATGGGCCATGGCCACGGCAATGAAATCAAAAGACTTTACAGCTTGATGCCCGATGAATCCATAGATAAATGTCTTATCGAAAAACTGGTGCCTCCATGCCGACTGCCGCCCATACAAAACCCGGAGGAGGCGTTGCCGCCTGAAAGGTGCGCGGCCAGCACAGACAACCATAAAGGGGCCTTTTGCCTGTGCATGAAGATGGGCATCCACCATGAGCGGATGGAGGTTCAAGCTCAAAACAGCCCCGCATCAACATACGGCGAACTTGGACTCGTTGTAATCCCTTCGGAATTCGGATGGAGCGACGTAGGGATATGGGAGACATTCTACGCACTTCTTGAAAAAGACTTGGCCAAAAACGCCCTGAGCGGCCTCACGGCGCCCATTGAATGTTCGGATTGTCTGATTGTATCCGGCAAGGGGATGTTCACCGCCGCCCTTGGGGTCAAGGGGCTTGCCATTATAGCCGATGGCGATTGCGTGCTTGTGTGCCCAAGAGACAGGCTTGACGAGATTTCAAGGGTATTGGACGAGATAAAAAAAAGAGGGCTTTCAAGATATCTTTAGCATCCTTAAGCCTTTAAAATTAGAAATTTTATTCGAGGGGAAAGAGGCGCAAACAGCCTTAAAAGCGCAGACCGGCTTCAATCAAAAAACCACTCCCAGAAGATTATGCACAGGCAAACCGTCCAAGAGCGTCAAGACCGCCCTGCCCTTCAATACCTTCCCCAAAAACGGCGTATTGCAGCTGCGCGATCTTAAATTTTCCCTTGTCACGGAAAACTCGGCCTCAGGATCTATTACACAGATATCCGCATCTCCGCCCGCCTTGAGGCTTCCCCCCTTAACCCGCAAAATCCCTGCCGGATTGGAAGACAGGCATCTTATTACATCCAGCGGGCTTAAAAAGCTCTGCCTGAAAAGCTCTAGCGCAAGGGGAACCGCTGTTTCAAGGCCTATGATCCCATTTGCCGCAAGCTCAAACTCAATCTCCTTCTCGAGCCGGCTGTGCGGGGCATGGTCGGTTGCTATTGCATCGATTGTGCAATCCATCAGCCCTTCTATGATGGCGAGCCTGTCTTCTTCTCTCCTGAGCGGCGGGTTCATTTTCGCATTGGTATTGTATCCAATGACCGCATCTTCCGTGAGGCTGAAATAATGAGGGGCCGTCTCGGCTGTAACTTTTACCCCCTTAGCCTTTGCCTCCCGTATGATATCAACGGTCCCTTTTGTACTGACATGGGCCACATGAAGCCTTGCGCCTACAAACTCGGCAAGACGTACGTCCCTGAATACGGCTATATCCTCGGCGGCGCTTGGAATGCCACTCAAGCCAAGCATGGTCGAGACCCTTCCTTCATTTAAAAACCGGCCTCTCGAAAGCCCGCGCTCTTCGGCATGCGAAATCAGCAACGCGCCAAAACCGGTTGCATACTGAAGTGCAAGGCGCATCATGCCCGGGTCTGAGACAGGATTGCCATCATCTGAAAAGGCGATGGCCCCGGCGAGCATAAGGTCCTGGAATTCAGCAAGTTCCTCTCCTTTGAGCCCCTTTGTTACGGCCGCTACAGGATAGACCTTGGCGCTGCCGGTAGCCCTTGCCCGTTCGATAATGAATCTCGTGACGGCGGACGAGTCATTTACAGGATTTGTATTGGGCATGCACGCCACGGCGCTGAAACCGCCTGCGGCGGCGGCGGCCGTACCTGTCTCTATGGTCTCTTTATATTCTTCGCCGGGCTCTCTCAGGTGCACGTGCATGTCTATAAGCCCTGGGGCCGCCCAAAGGCCGTGCAGATCTATTGAAACGGCGTCTTCTGGCGCCGCTATGCCGCCTCCCGTCCCGGCTATCTTGCCGTCCACCACGAGGATATGGCCTTTTTCGTCCATATCACAGGATGGATCCAATATCCTGGCGTTTTGTAAAAAGATAGGTCTCATAATGACGTTAAGTGGTCTTCCGGGAGTATGAGAGATAAAATGGCCATCCTTACAGCCACTCCGTTAGTGACCTGATCGAGGATGACCGAATACGGCCCGTCGGCAAGCTCGGGCGCCATTTCAACCCCTCTGTTTATAGGACCTGGGTGCATTACTACAGCCCCTGGCTTGGCTAGCCTCATCCGTTCGGAGGTAAGCCCGAAAACAGCCGCGTACTCTCTTACGCTTGGTATAAGACTTCTGCCCCCCTGGCGCTCTTTCTGTATGCGGAGGGCCATAACTACATCCGCCCCCTCTATCGCCTCCTCGGGCCTCGGCACGACCCTTGCGCCCATGGTCTCTATCATCACAGGGAACATGGTGGCCGCACCAGAAACAAAGACATCGGCCCCCATCTTGGTAAAGGCCAGGATATCGGAATGTGCCACACGGCTGTGGGCTATGTCCCCGATGATGGCCACCTTGAGGCCTGAAAGTCTGCCGAAATGCTCCTTAACCGTAAAAAGATCGAGGAGGGCCTGGGTGGGATGCTCGTTCATGCCGTCGCCGGCATTTATTACGGCGGCCGTCTTCACATAATTAGCCATAAGATGAGGCGCACCAGAACAAGAATGCCGCAGCACAATGACATCAGGCCGCATCGCCTCTACATTTCTGGCCGTATCTATTAATGTTTCGCCCTTTACTACACTGCTGGCCGCGGCTGCAACACTGACAGTGTCCGCACTAAGGCGCTTCGCCGCAAGCTCAAATGAAAGCCTCGTCCTGGTGCTCGGCTCAAAAAACAGATTCACCACTGTGCGCCCCCTCAGCGGAGGCACCTTTTTTATAGGCCTTGCCAGTATCTCCTTTAATGAATCGGCGGTATCAAGGATAAGCTCTATATCCTGATGCATTAAATCGGATATGCTCAATATGTGCCTTGAAGAGATACGGTTCATACCAAAAAAAAGCCTCCCTTTTGAATTGAAGGAGGCTTTTTAATACCGACAAACCCTGTGGCCGCTGTATGTTTTAATTGCATCACTTAAGACTTGTTAGGTCATTTCAGATAATTTTATTATCTTTTCATACTCCACATCAACTTTATTTTGAATAGATGATATCTGCTCATCTGTCAAGTGACGAAAACGGCGCTGCCCCTTGAAATAGTCTAAAACCGGTTTCGGCTTTGTTATCTTGCGGCTCATTATATAGCGGCCTTCTATTACTTCATATAACGGGAATACCCTTGTCTCCACGGCAAGCTTGGAGTATTCAACTGAGCGCTCCCCTGCCGAGCCCCAGCCGGTAGGGCACGGCGAATATATGTGCACATACGCCGGCCCGTTGACAAGTGCGGCCTTTTTTACCTTGTTCATGAGGTCAAGATAATAGGCAGGGGATGCCGTGGCCACATACGGAATGCCGTGGGCGGCCATAATGGCCGGCACGTTTTTTTTCCATGTCGCCTGGCCGAAACTCTTCTTGCCCGGCGGGCTGGTGGTCGTCATGGCACCGTATGGCGTACAGCCCGAACGCTGTACGCCGGTATTCATATATGCCTCGTTGTCAAGACACACATACAGAAGGTCATGACCCCGCTCAAACGCGCCGGATATCCATTGCAACCCTATATCACCGGTCGCGCCATCGCCACCGACCGCCAATATATCGACATGTTTCTTTGGAATTCTGCCCTTGCGCATCAAGGCCTTCCTGGCCGACTCAACTCCGGAGGCAACCGCAGCAGCGTTCTCAAATGCGACGTGTATCCATGGCACGTTCCACGCGGTCTGCGGAAACGGAGACGAAATTATCTCCATACAGCCGGTGGCGTTGCACACTATCACATCCCTGCCGAGCGCCTTCATGACCATCCTTAGGGCGAGGACCTCGCCGCAGCCCTGACACGCCCTGTGCCCAGGGGCCAGCGGCTCATCCTTAGGTAAATTTTTTGCAGAAAATCCCTTGAATTTTTCAAATTCCGGTATCATTGTTCGCGCACCCCTATGACTTCATAGTTTTCAGTAGGACGTTTCTTTGCATATGCCCTGGCCTTGGAAACGATCTCATTGAACCGCTCAACCGTAACATCGCGTCCCCCGAGACCAGCCACGAAGCTGAATATCTTGGGCGCGCCAGGCACCTTGTAGAACAGGGACCTCAGCTCCTCGCCAACCGGGCCGCATACAGCGCCAGGCGGCAGACACCTGTCTATGACCGCCAACACCTGGGCCTTCCCCACGGCCTTCCTAAACTCAGGGCCGGGAAACGGCCGCCACAGCCGTATCCGCACAAGCCCTACCTTTTCACCCTTGTCACGCATTGCGTCAACCGCGGTCATAGCCGTCTCGGATATGCTCCCCATTGTCACAAGCAGGGCCTCTGCATCGTCGACGCGATATGTCTCAACAGGATGGTATTCGCGGCCAAAAAGGTCGGCAAACTCCTTCCACGCCTGAACTACCACCTTCTTGGAGGCCTTAAGCACCTCGTTGTGCGCCATCTTGGCCTCGGTATAGACCTCAGGCACGCCCACAGGACCCATTGACACCGGTTTCTTTACATCCAGCCTGACACGCGGCTTAAATGAAGGCAGGAATCTGTCCACCTCTTCCTGGCTCAATATCTCTATGGGCTCAATGACGTGGCTCAAGGTAAAACCATCTATATTGACGATCATGGGAAGTGATACCCTGCGGTCTTCGGCCACCCTGAAGGCGTGCAGGGTAAGGTCAAAGGCCTCCTGCCCGTTTTCGGCGAATGTCTGTATCCAGCCTATGTCCCTCTGGACCATTATGTCTTGATGGTCGTTCCAGATACTGATAGGCGCAGCCAAGGCCCTGTTGGCAACCACCATGACTATTGGCAGCCTCATCGGGCCCGGGTGGTAAAGTATCTCGCTCATAAGGGAAAGCCCCTGTGAACTCGATGACGTAAACGTCCTTGCCCCGGCCGCTGAAGAACCGCAACAACAGCTCATGGCCGCGTGCTCGGACTCGACCGGTACGAATTCGGCATCCAGTTCGCCGTTGGCCACAAGGTCCGACAAGTGTTCAACGATATGCGTCTGGGGGGTTATCGGATAGGCGGGTATTACATCCGCATTGGCAAGCTTTACCGCATCCGCAACCGCTATCGAAACCTCTACTCCTACTCGTTTAGCCATATCTATCCCTCCTCAGGCACCATTGTTATGGCATCCTTTGGACACTCATGGGCGCAGATTCCGCAGCCCTTGCAGTATTCCATGTTAGCCTCGTAATAACCTTCCAGGGTCTGGCTGTAAGCCATATCCGGGCAGAATATCCAACACATGCCGCATTTTATGCACTTTTCCCTGTCCGTGACGGGATGCTGGGACCTCCAATCTCCGGTCCTGAACTTGGCGGAATTGCCAGGCTCCATCACATGACACCCGAAGGGTAATGTCTTCCATCCAATAATGGCGTCTGATATTGCCATGTCCAAAACTCCTTTATGTTGCTAAAATTTATCTAAAATCAGCCGGCAACCACTGTTTCGCTGTAAGCCCTCTTCATGGCGGCCTTGTTCTTTTCAGCAAGCCTGCCAAAGCGCCTATCAAGGGCCTCGTTCAATACATCAATGCCGACAATGCCTGTAGCCTTTAAGAGGGCGCCGAGCATGGTCGTGTTTGTTATGGGCATGCCTATCACCTCTTTTGCTATGGTATTAGCATCCACCAGGGCAAGCCTGGCCTTGATCCCGAATTTCTTTCTGATCTCGGCCTCTTTAAGCGCTGTGTTCAGAACCACGATTCCGTTTTCACGCAACCCCTCTGCAACATTGACAAGACTAGGCAAAGAGGCGTCAAGCACAACCACTATATCAGGACTATAAACCTTTTCCCTCGTCCTGATCCTGTTTTCACTGACCCTTATGAAAGCAGTAACGGGCGCGCCTCTTCTCTCGGGCCCAAAGCTTGGAAAGGCCTGGGCATACTTGCCTTCGTCTATAGCCGCTATTGCCACAAGTTCGGCTGATGTTACGCCGCCCTGCCCGCCTCGGCCATGAAGTCTGACCTCTTTCATCGACAGATCTCCTGTATAAAAGTTGGTGGTTCAAAAAGTTAAAAAGTCAAAACAATGGCTGCAAGATGTCATATCCATCCAAATCAGACAGCATTTCATCTCATTAAAAAAGAGATGGTCTTTTGTTAACATGTTATTTTTTGCTTTGTCAAGCGGTTTGGCCGCCCCGTTAACAGGACCACCGCGCCGCACAACTATATAATTTTATACGCCAGGGTCTCGTCGGCGCGCCTCCGGCCTGACGTCAAAGGGCAAGCGGCCATTGACAAAGGAGTGGACTCCAGGGTACAGGCCCGCACGGTTCGCGAGAGATTAAGGCCATATACAAAAGACCCTGCCTTAAATATCGGCATGTAATATCTTCTTTTCTTGACATATCGTGCTTGCATGGTTATCAATTAACACTTTATAA
>JAJYLJ010000184.1 GCA_021787835.1 Deltaproteobacteria bacterium
GTGCCTGCCATCAGGCTGGAAGCCGCCCGGAACTGGGGCGTGGCCCTACATCGCATGTGTGAGCTATACCTGAAAGACGATCTGGATGAGGATACGCTTGATGAGCCGTTAAGACCTGTCCTGTGGGGCTTAAAAAGTTGGCTCTCGGAGCGGCCCGATGGATGGCTAAAAAGTGCTCGCTTGGAAGAGCCCAGCTTTAATTCAAGGCTGAAATATGCTGGAACGCCCGATATCGTAACTCCGGAAGTCGTGATAGACGTTAAGAGCCGTCCTGCGAATATGCTCATAGATAGCATACAGGTCGTCGCTTATGACAAGATGGACGGCGGGGACCGGGAACACCGGATATTGGTTTTGCATGAGGATGGCTCTTACCAGTATCAACGTGTAAACAGCACAAAGGCGAAGCGGAATCTGGCGTGGTCTAGGTTCCGCCATATTTTAGAATTGCACAAAATGAAAATGGAGGTCTTGAAATGGAAGTAGAGAAAATCGAAAAGGAATTGCACGAATCTGCATTATCCCTCAAAGAGCAGGCTCAGTCCGTGAAAATTGCCGATACGGAGTCCTTCGCCTCCGCTGGTGAGCTTGGCAAGGGGATGAAGGATCTCCGCGCCAAGGTCGTGGACTATTTCAAGCCCCTCAAGGATGCCGCCCACAAGGCCCATAAGGCTATCACGGCCAAGGAGGCAGAGGAACTCAAGCCCATAGACGAGGCTATAACCATACTCCGGGATGCTATGAACGCCTTTACCCGCGAACAGGAAAGGCTACGCAAGATCGAACAGGACAGGCTTGACAAGGAAGCCGCTGAGAAGGCCGCCAAAGAGCGCGAGAAGCTCTTAGCACAGGCGGTCAAGGCCGAAGCCAAGGGGAACGGCGAAAGAGCCGAGGAGTTGCTTGAGAAAGCTGAACAGGTATATGTTGCACCCGTGACCGCCGAGCCCGTGGTAGCCAAGACCGTCAAGACAGAGGCTGGGAATGTGACGCAGGCCAAAGAGGTCCAGATAACGGTAACAGACCTACGGGCCTTCCTGGCCGAACTGGTAAAGCGGAATATGGCCCCGACAATGGTTCAGATCGGCGTGGCCCCGCTCAAGGCATGGCAGAAGGCCAATGATATAAAGACCTTCCCTGGCCTCGTAATAAGGGAAACCACAGGCGTGAGATTTTAATGCAAATCACAATCAACATCCCGCCCGGCCATTGCAGATGGAAGGGCATAGAGGAGGGGATTGGTAAATAATGCACACCTGCACGGTTTGCCAAGGCTTCAGCTATCTGTTTGAAAACGGGGAGAAAGAATGGATGGGAGAATATGCACCGCAGGGGAAAGGAAACGATGAGGCTCATAAGCTCCACGTGGCTACGGACGTTATTACCCGTGGTGCCCGCTAATTAGGAAATAAATAATGGACAATTTAAAAAACCTTCATTCCGAAATCTTCGAAATAGCCAAAAGGCTCCGCTCTCTCAATATAGTCGCTTATTCTGGCGGAAAGGACAGCACATCAAGCCTTCAGCTTATTTTGGATGCCATGGAAACGGCCATAGGATTCCAGGACAGGCTACTGATAACCACGTCTGATACGCTCATGGAGATTCCCTTTTATCAGGAATATGTCGATAAGAACCGGGTCACCATAGAAGCGTATCTCAAGGCGAAGGGCATGAACGCGGAACTTGTAACATTAACTCCGAAATGGGAAAAGAGTTTTTGGGTGTGCACTCTCGGAAAAGGCTATCCGTCTTCTCACGATAAATTCAAATGGTGCACACAGCAGTTAAAAATAGACCCGATCAACGAATTCATGAAAAGCATATCAGCGGTAAATGCAGACCACATGATTTTCGTGGGGGTACGCCAGGCCGAAAGCGCGCGCCGTGAAAAAACATACCGCATGCCAGATTTCATGCCTAATCACTATGCGCCGATTCTATATTGGGATACGCAGGATGTCTGGACATATTTATTAACAGAGCCGTGCCCTTGGGGAAATCATGAAGACCTCGTAAGGGTCTATAAATACGCCTCCGATGAGTGCGTGTATGGAGCCGAAAAGAATATCTGCATCGGCAATGCGCGGTACGGCTGCTGGATATGTCCGCTTCAAAAAGATACTCAACTGAAGCTGATCGGTTCGGCCTTAAATGATGACCGCTATTTCCTACTCAAAAAATATAAAGACGCTTTTCAGGCGATGGCTAATAACTGGACGTACCGATCCTGCTTAAGAAGAGACTTGCATCCCGGCGTTGGTCCTTTCCTTGTCCCCGTTCGCCGAGAGCTTTATTACAAACTGAAAGAGCTGGAAAGGGAAACAGGGTGGCGACTTATCCGGACGGAAGAAGAAGAGCTGATTTTTAAGCATTGGGAAATTGACGGCGATATTCATGTAAATCCAAATCTGGATAGGCCAACATTGTTTCCTTGGCAAGGGGCGATATGATCTATTTCATATGGCTAAAAAAGAAACGCGGTGGCTCCTACCTTTTTGAAGAGAGTCTTTTGCCAGGCGTCTTTAATGAAAAAGCCATCCAGCATACGCATGTAGACACCGTAGAGAAATTAGTCATCTGCGTGGCCTGCTCAGGAAAAGGGACGGTGAGCGATGGGGAAGGACCTTTCGGAGGGAATAAGGATTGGCTGGAT
>JAJYLJ010000185.1 GCA_021787835.1 Deltaproteobacteria bacterium
GCGTTTTGTGTTCGAGAGGCTGCCTTATGCAGCGACACCGGAAGATTACCGGAAACTTACCCCGCTATATCTCGACCGGGACGAGTTCGAAGCCGCGAACCCCGGTGGGGTTATTTAACCGCTTACCGCCTATAGGACATTTCTACTTGGCTAACATAGGACATTATCATTTGGCTGTAACATAGAAATTTTCCCATTAATCAGCAAGTTACGAATTTTTTGCAGCCTCCGCCATTCATATTAATTGAAATTCCCCCCCCGGCGATGATATTCTATTTGCACGGGGCTGTAGCTCAGTTGGGAGAGCGCTTGAATGGCATTCAAGAGGTCGTCGGTTCGATCCCGATCAGCTCCACTTTTAAAATCAAGGGGTTACGCCAACCGGTGTGACCTCTTTTAGTTCCAACGTGACTAAATCGTGACAACCCCCCTTTCCTCTTAAGGTCCTGTCCAGGAGGTCCACCGCCTTGACCTTATGGCCCGACGCCAGATGGGCATACCGAAGGGTCATCCTGATATCCTTGTGCCCAAGCAGCTCTTTCACCGTTGTCAGGTCAACCCCCGCCATGATCATCTGCGATGCAAAGGTATGCCGGAGGTCGTGGAAGTGGAAATCGTGTATGCCCGCCTTCCTGCACGCGGTCGCTAGGACAGCTAGAGGACCATCGTTTCCGTCGACTGGCAACTGCCGCCCGTCGGATTTATTAGTTTCTCGCCAGTTTCATAGAATTGCGAGTGTGGCAAAAGATGGCCATCTTCATCAGATAATTTTTGATAAAGTCTATTTCTTTCCCAGAATCGCGTCCTTGGCCGCCTTGGCCACCCGGAATTTCACGACCTTTTTGGCCGGGATTTTTATCGAGGCGCCGGTCTGAGGGTTTCTGCCCATGCGGGCCTTGCGCTGCACGAGCACGATCTTCCCGATGCCGGGCAGCGTAAAGGAGTTCCTGGCCTCCTTGTACGAAAGCTTCGCAATCTCATCCAAGACCGCCACAGCCTGAGATTTCTTTATCTCCACCTTCTTCGCCAGATGCTCCGCAATCTGGGACTTCGTCATAGCTTTGGCCATAACTTTTTTCTCCTCCTCTGAGATATTTTATTACGCTTGCTTCTGTTCCTCAGCCCCAGGCCCCGTCTCTTTCTTTTTCCTGCCTCTCCGGCCAGCGCCCTTTCCTGCTTTTGTCTTTCTTGTCCGTTTAGGAGCAGAAGCAGATGCCTTTTTGGCTCTCCTTTTGTACTTGCGAGGGGCCTCCCCAAGCACGCTTTCCCTGATGCCGTTGAGGAAGTCCTCCACGCTTTTTTGCCTCGTATTTTCAGGAATAAGGTTTATAAGGTTCTTAAGCTGCTCGGAAAGCTTGCCGCTTAATTCGCGGAGTTCAGCGACGCGCTGTGCGCTCTGCTGTTTAATCAATTTGATGATATCGGCCATGCGAGCCCTCCTGTAAATTTTCGAAATACTATATGTCGCGGAAGAGAATCTGTCAAGAAAATTGAGTTCAAAAAAGCATTTTTCATTGCGGAAGAGATCAAATCAATTTACGAGCAAAACTTTCAAAAAGCTATAATCCGTCCAGAAACCTGCGTTTAGCCTGGGCAGCCTCAAACCGTAGCGTATGGGGCGTTACCTGAAAGTTCCATTTCAAGGTACCAACGCGAATTTCCGGTATAACACAGGATGTTGTTTTACTTCCTTCATTTTCTAGTAATAATATTGAAAAAGAAAAAAATCATTAAAGTTAAATGAATTCTCATTGATCATTCACTTGCTGATTCTCTATAATCAATTGAAAGTTCAGGGTACTTTGCCTTTATTTTATCGATTATGGTAATAGTCGTCCTGCCCCACATTTTTGTTAAAGCATATGTCTTGCCATTAACGTGAAATAATTCATCATCATTATTAAAAAAGCGGCGCAATTTGAATGATGTCCCCCGACTTGTGCGTTTATTTTGTGCTTTATCACAAAAATCACTTCCCAGGCATTCGCCCTCAACAGTCAACCAACGATTCCTCCCGGGCATCAATGATTGAAGATCTTCTGGCGAAACACCGCTCTCAATAGCACCACGAACTACATTGTAAATTAAACGGCGCTTTGGAAGATTACTAAACTCCTTGCCAGTTATTGTAAGATCATATTTTCCGCCTTCGCGGCGCGATTGGCGTTGCTCAGCAACTTTTTCCTTGATTTGCACTTGGTACGAAGCTGCTTCAGGCAATGGTATAATCCGTTGCACATCCAGCAAAACCTTATTTTCAAAGTTATACGGTTTTAATCTCACGCAACGAATATCCATATCATGCTTCTCATTAAGCCATATAATTGTCGTTGTAATTTCTTTGGAGAATTCCGCTGAGGCCAATATTATTCTAACATCCTTGGCAAACTCATCTTCAATTGGTTCATCCCAAGTAAGCGTTTAATAAACCCCATCTTCCGCTGAAGTGTCCATCCATGCCATCCTATCCTGAATAACAAAACAGGAGGAGACACGGCATGGAAAAAAGAGCACGGTAAGCGTTTAATAAACCCCATCTTCCGCTGAAGTGTCCATCCATGCCATCCTATCCTGAATAACAAAACAGGAGGAGACACGGCATGGAAAAAAGAGCACGGATTGAACGGCGTGAATACTGGACT
>JAJYLJ010000050.1 GCA_021787835.1 Deltaproteobacteria bacterium
CTTGGACAGGGTTCGCAAGGCCTGTCATGGGACGGAAAAGATGCAAGCGGGACAAGCGCGCCGGCGGGCACATACACGGTCAGCATCGACGCAAAAGACGCCCAGGGAAACCCTGTAACCGTCACCACCCAAACCACCGGCACCGTGGCGTCGGTAAAATATGCGCCGGACGGCTCGCCTCTTTTTGACATGAAAGACGGCAGCGAGATCTCAATAACCGACATCCAGGCGATAAACGGATAAAATGAAAAGGAGGAAATAAGATATATGGCCCTTACAAGTTCACTATATTCCGGCGTAAACGGCCTGATAAACATGGGAACGGCCATGCAGGTCATAGGTGACAACATATCAAACGTGAGCACCACCGGCTTCAAAGCGGCCCGGGCGACATTTCAGGACATCATGGCCCAATCGGTTAACACGGCCAGAGGCGGCTCTCAGGTAGGCCGCGGCTCGGCCATGGCGGATGTGGCCCCGATATTCACCCAAGGCTCCTTTCAAAGCACATCCTCTCCGACAGACCTTGCCATTGCCGGAAACGGCTTTTTCGTAGTCAAAAACTCAGATACAAACAATGCCTATTATACAAGGGCGGGCCAGTTCCGCACGGATCAATACGGATACCTCGTAAATCCGGCCGGCCTTAGAGTGCAGGGCTGGAAGATGGACCCGGACAAGGCCCAGATAGTAGGCGCCCCCACGGATATACAGATAGAAAGCACGTCTCCGCCGGTCGCAACGAAAAAGATAACCGCCGCCGTAAACCTGGACAGCACGACCACGGGCCCGTCGCCAAGCCCTCTGGCATGGGACGGAAGCGGCACGCCGGCCGACTCGAACGGAAAGATGGTCCAGGGCACGAACTACCAGTACAGCACGAGCATAAACGTCTATGACAGCCTTGGAAACACACACACAGTCACGATATATTTCGACAAAGACAGCACCTCGGCAAACGGCGTATGGGACTTCCTGGTCGCCATGAACCCGAACGAAGATCAAAGCGGCGACACCTCGGCGACCAGGGGCGAACTCATGAAAGGCACGATCACATTTAACGCCCAGGGCAGTCTGGACAGCTCAAGCACCAGCGTCACCATAACAGGCCTGCGTGACAATACCGGCGCATGGAACACAGGCCCCACCATCGACCAGTATATGGATACAGACGGGTACCTTAATTTCAACGCCTATTTCCTGCCCAAAACCACCGGCGGCCCGACGGACCCGGCGCTTCAGACCGTGGATCTCGACCTCGGGGCCCAGGCAACCGTCACAACAACAGGCTCACCCACGATAACCAACTGGAACACCGAGGCTGTTACGTCAACCCAGTACGCCGCCCGTTCAAGCACGATATTTTATGACCAGAACGGCTTCGCATCCGGCTTTCTCGATTCATTGAGCGTGGACAACGACGGAAAGATCTCGGGAAGCTACTCAAACGGACGCATTATCCCGCTGGACCAACTGGAACTGGCCCGCTTCAACAGCGAAACCGACCTGTCCAAGGCCGGGGGCAACCTGTGGCAACAGACCAGCGCATCGGGAGCGCCGATCACGGGCCCTCCGAATACAAACGGCCTGGGCTCGGTGACAGCCAACGCGCTTGAGCAGTCCACCGTTGACATAGGCACGGAATTCGTAAACCTCATAACCACTGAGAGGGCATTTCAGGCGAATTCAAAACTTATAACAACAACGGATCAGATGCTAAGCGATCTCATAGCCATGAAACAATAGGCAAAATATAGGCTAAAAAGAACAAAAAGCCCCTCCCTAAGGGAGGGGCTTTTTTATCCTTGAAATATAGCGTATTCTTGGCTAAGACTATTTCTTTAACAAGACCCTTGGCGGACGCAGCATGACCGCGGCAGGGTCTTTGTAATGTTTAAGAAAGGAATAGGGGGCAAAGAGAGCGTTAAAACGCCCGACTTTCCGCGTCTAGCACTAGAATTATTGGAGAACGATATGCCTAAAAACCTCAAATGGAAATTTCTGCTGGTCGCTGTGCTTACAATCTTGTCCGTGGTTACCGTCTACCCGTCTTTTTCAAAAAACGTCCCTGACTGGTTTAAGAAATACCTCTATGGTGAAGGCCTGAAACTCGGCCTAGACCTCCAGGGCGGCATGAATCTAATCCTCCAAGTGGATGTGGATCAGGCGGTGAAGAATGCAACGGAAAATACAGTCCGCGACCTGAAAGACACCCTCGCGCGCAAACAAATCACGCTTGTCATGAGGCGGCAGGAAAAGGGCGGCGGGATAGTCTTCTCGCTTCCCAATGCAGAGTCTCTTGCAAGGGCCAAGGCCGTCATTAAAGAGGAATTCCCGAATCTCGAGGTGGCGAGCGAAAAACAGGAGGGCAATTTCCCCGAGATCACTCTAAAGCTATCGGCCCGCGAGGAAAAATTCATCCGGGACAATGCCGTCGATCAATCACTTGAAATCATACGAAACAGAATAGATCAATTCGGGGTCACGGAACCTGTCATTGTAAGACAGGGCGACCAGAACATAGTCGTGCAGCTTCCAGGCGTGAAAGACCCTCAAAGGGCCATAAACCTCATCGGACAGACCGCGCAGCTTGAGTTCAAGCTCGTTGACGACAGCGCGAACATAGGCCTCGACAGCCTTGTAAGGGAGGCTGTGGAGTCAGGCAGACTCTCGCCCGACTACGACGTCAAGGCGTTGAACAACGCCCTGAAGGCCAGCATACCAAGCGGGGATGAGGTGTCCATCCTGAAAGAAAAGGATCAGGAAGGGCTGGAAAGAAAAAGACCCATACTTCTAAAGGCAAAGGCCGTAATGACGGGAGATGCGGTAAAAACAGCCCTTGTACGGGTGGGCGGTCAATTCAACGAACCCTATGTAGGCCTTGAGCTCACGGACCGGGGCGCCACACTCTTTGAAAAAATAACCGAAGAAAACGTAGGAAAACGCCTCGCCATAGTCCTGGACGGCGTAACAAGGTCAGCGCCTGTAATAAGGGAGCGGATAGCCGGAGGCAGCGCCCAGATCACCGGCTCATTCACCTATGAAGAGGCCTCGGATCTCGCCATCGTCTTGAGGGCCGGCGCCCTTCCCGCTCCGGTGCACATCATCCAGAATGTGACAGTGGGCCCGTCCCTTGGCGAAGACTCCATACACAAGGGGCTCTCTGCGGGGCTGATCGGCGCGGCCATGGTCATCATGCTTATGCTTATATATTATAGGCTCTCCGGCCTTATCGCCGATGTGGCGGCCGTCATGAACATCCTATTCCTGCTTGCCGCGCTCTCCTTCTTTCATGCGACCCTCACCCTCCCTGGCATAGCCGGCATCATACTCACCATAGGCATGGGTGTTGATTCAAACGTCCTCATATTTGAACGTATGAGGGAGGAGCGAGCACTGGGAAAGCCGGTCAAGTCCTTTATAGACGGCGGATACGACAAGGCCTTCTGGACCATTGTGGACGCCCATGTAACCACGCTCATCACGGCCTTCGCCCTATTCCTCTTCGGCACGGGCCCGATCAAAGGCTTTGCCGTAACACTCTCGGCCGGTATTGTCATAAACCTCTTCACGGCCATCTTCGGAACAAGGATCGTCTATGACTGGCTGACCGCCAAGTCCGCCATAAAAGACATAGCATTTTTAAGGATCATAAAAGACACAAAGATTGATTTTATCGGCAGGCGTAATATCGCATTCGCCCTATCCGGCGTGCTTGTTACGCTCGGAATCTTTGCATTCGTACAGATCACAAGGGGCAATGCAAACCTGGGGGTCGATTTCGCCGGCGGAACCATGCTCCAATACAAGGCCGACAAGCCATTCAGTCTCGATATAATACGAAAAGCCATTGGAGAGGCCGGCATCGAAAGCGACACGCTCCAGGAGATACCGGATGAAAACATGCTGATAATCGAGGTCAAGAAATCCATGGCCATGGTGGAAGACGTTGACTCAAAGGTTATGGGCGCCCTGTCAAAGGCCTTGCCGGGCACAAAGTTCACCCTTGAAAGCAAGGCCGAAATAGGCTCTGCGGTAAGCCACGATTTGAGAAACAAGGCCATGATCGCAATAGCTATATCAATCGTCGGCATACTTTTATATCTTGCCTTCAGATTCGATTTCAGCTTTGGGGTTGCCGCGGCCATAGCCACCTTTCACGATGTCCTCGCCATACTCGGCGTTTTATACCTGATGCACGTAGAAATAACGCTTCTCATAGTCACGGCGCTTCTCACCCTTGGCGGATACTCCCTTACAGACACTGTCGTAGTCTTTGACAGGATCAGGGAGAGCATAAAACACTACCCGAAACTCACCTTCGCCGAGATGATAAACAAGAGCGTAAACGAGATGCTTGGCCGGACGATCATGGCTTCGGGCACTACACTTCTTGTGACAATAAGCCTCTTTTTCTTCGGCGGCGTCGTGATACACGACTTTGCCCTTGCGCTTCTCATGGGGGTGATAGTCGGCACCTATTCATCCGTCTTCGTGGCAAGCCCGATAGTGTACCTCTGGCACAAGGGCAAGGCCCCGCTCCGGAAATAACTCGCGGCGTTTAAGGTCGCTGGAATCACATGGATCAGTTAAAGATCGAAGGGGGCCGCCCCCTTAAGGGGAGTATAAGGATAAGCGGGGCAAAAAACGCGGCCCTGCCTGTAATCGCCGCGACCATACTTACCGGCGGCTGGTTTCATATAAACAACTGCCCAAGACTCAGGGATATCGACACATTCTTAAAGCTCCTCAAGGAACTGGGCATTGAGGTCATAGATGGGACGGATGACGACGACAGGTGCCTCGAGATAGACTCATCGGGGCTTTCGAATCATGAAGCGGCCTATGAACTGGTCCGCACCATGCGCGCCTCTGTACTGGTGCTTGGGCCGCTTGTGGCCAGGATGGGCAAGGCCCGCATATCGCTCCCAGGCGGCTGCGCTATAGGGGCCAGGCCTATTGACCTGCACTTAAAAGGCCTCGAGAAGATGGGCGCACGCCTTAAGCTGAAAGAAGGTTATGTCGAGGCCTCTGCTTCAAGACTTAAAGGGGCCGAGATATACTTTGACACCCCCACTGTTACCGGCACAGAAAATCTCATGATGGCCGCAACCATTGCAAAGGGCGCAAGCGTATTAAAAAACGCCGCACGCGAACCAGAAGTGGTGACGCTAGGCGAGATGTTGAATCATATGGGGGCGAGGATCAGAGGGCTCGGGACACCGACCATAACCATAGAAGGTGTAAATGAGCTAAGACCGGCCGCATGGAGGATCATCCCAGACCGGATAGAGGCCGGCACATATATGATGGCCGTTGGGGCAGCCGGAGGAGAAATAACCATTAACGACGCACACGCCGAACACCTCCAGGCGGTGATAGCAAAACTTAAGTGCGCCGGACTTCAGATAGAAGAGGCAGGCCCAAATCTTTTTATACGGAAAAAGGGCAGACTCCAAAGCGTGGACATAAAAACGCTGCCATATCCCGGCTTTCCGACCGATCTTCAGGCACAGATGATGACCCTTATGGCCACGGCCGAGGGGCTGAGTGTTATAACCGAAACCATCTTTGAAAACCGTTTCATGCATGTGGCGGAGATCAGACGTCTTGGGGCCGACATAAAAGTCGAGGGCAGAAGCGCTATCGTGCGCGGGGTAAACGGCCTGAAAGGCGCCCCTGTAATGGCTACGGATTTAAGGGCCAGCGCCTCCTTGGTGCTCGCCGGTCTGGCGGCCAAGGGAATGACCACGATATCAAGGGTTTATCACCTGGACAGGGGCTATGAGGCCATGGAAAAAAAACTTGCGGCGGCAGGGGCGAGAATCGCCAGAGAAAAGACGGAAACGCCTTATTAGAAATATGACCAAATTAGATACGGTACTTTCAGACACCCACGGACGGCGGATAACATATCTAAGGATCTCCATTACGGACAGGTGCAATCTAAGATGCACCTACTGCATGCCCAAAGAAGGAAGCGCGGCGTGGCTGCCTCACGAAGAGATTCTCAGTTATGAAGAGATAGAAAGGCTCTCGGCGGCCTTTTCAGACCTCGGTGTTAGAAAAATCCGGCTGACCGGAGGGGAACCGCTTGCGCGGAAAGGGGTGGAAGGCCTGGCCGGCAGGCTCGCGGCCATCCCAAGGATAGAAGAGGTATGCCTTACGACAAACGGCATCCTGCTTGAAGACATGGCCCAATCCCTCTTCAACGCCGGGGTAAGGCACATCAATATAAGCCTTGACACACTTATACCAGAGCGTTTTGCAAGAATAACCGGCAGGGACATGTTCAACAATGTATGGCAGGGCATAAAAAGGGCGATAGAGACAGGATTCACGAAGATCAAGATCAATGCCGTGGCCATGAAGGGCATAAACGACGATGAAATCGCGGCCCTTGCAGGATTGAGCCTCAATCTGCCGCTAGAGGTGAGATTCATCGAATTCATGCCGGTTGGAGACGCCACCACATGGAGCATGGCCAGGCACTTAAGCTGCGACGCCATAAAAGACATGGTCGAGGCCTCCCTTGGCAGCCTCACCCCCGTGCCTCATGGCAAGAATTTCGGCCCGGCCACAATCTATACCATTGAGGGCGCAAAAGGCACCATAGGTTTTATAAGCCCGTTAAGCCGCCACTTTTGCGGCACGTGCAACAGGGTAAGGATCACGCCGGATGGCCGGCTAAGGCTCTGCCTCTTTTCCGACAACGAAATAGATCTGAAAAAACAGTTGAGATCAGGGGCCTCGCGCAATGAACTGGCAGGGTTCTTGAGACAGGCTGTAGCGCAAAAACCGCTTGGGCTGGTATCGCTAAAAAATGAAACCCCCCATTGCGCAAGGGCCATGTCCAAGATTGGAGGGTAAATTTTATTGGATAATGGCATGAAATCAAAGACAGCGTTCGTATTTCCAGGCCAGGGTTCCCAGTATGTGGGCATGGGTAAGGCGTTCCTTGACATCCTGCCCAGGGCCCGGGATGTCTTTGAGGCCGGCGAGGCCGTGACAGGGCTTCCCTTAAAGGCGCTGTGCATCGAAGGGCCGATGGACGAACTTACGAAGACCGTAAACCTACAGTCTTGCCTTACGGCCGTCGAGATCACCTGCGCCGCCGCCGCCATGGAATCAGGTCTTGCCCCAGAGGCCGCTGCCGGGCACAGCCTCGGGGAATACCCTGCGCTGTGGGCTGCAGGGGCCTTGGAGCTGGATGATGTGTTCCGTCTCGTGCAGGCGCGGGGCCGGATAATGGATGAGACCGGGGCCAAAAGGCCGGGGGCCATGGCAGCCATCATCGGCTTAAAGAAAGAGGAACTCGACGGTCTTATCCTGCCGCTCGCCTTGCGCGGGATAATAGCTACGGCCAATCACAACAGTCCTGAGCAGATAGTCGTAACCGGCGAAGTCCGGTTAGTTGACGCCCTTGTCAAACTGGTTAAGGAGAAAGGCGCCAGGGCCGTGCCGCTCAAGGTCGCAGGCGCGTATCACAGCCCGCTTATGAAAGAGGCGGCGGACAAATTTGGCAAGATACTCGAGCAGATAAAATTCTCGACCCCTAAGATACCGCTTTACAGCAATGTCACGGCCAAGCCAGAAAGAGACCCGGAGACGATCAAAGCCCTTATGGCAAGGCAGATGTGCGAGCCTGTGAGGTGGTACGAGATAGTAGCGAACATGGCAGGAGACGGCATGAGCGATTTTGTGGAACTCGGCCCGAAAAACGTGCTTTCAAATCTTATAAAAAAATGCCTGCCGAAGGATACGCCTCGCACATTCCAGGTTGACACCCCTGAAGGGCTTTCAGAATGCGAAAAGGCCATGGGTATCACCTGAATCCGCTGGCTCTAATGGCGCCAACGATTACAACCAACCTGTAATGTGTAATGCGCTGCGAGCCAAAAAATACTAATGATTTGGATTAAGCAGTAGACTGCGCAATGAAGAGCCGGCGGCAGGCATGGAAGGTCTTACGGGCTGCGGGGCCGGTTGCAGACTTGGCGGCGGCGGTGAATTAACAATCTGAGGCGGCATTGCAGGCTGGCGGCCCCCAGTCTGCGGATTCCCGGCCGGATTTGCCGGCGGCGGCTGCCCAACCTCCTCTCCGGCCTTTTGCTGCGCGCCACCGGGAGCCTCTCCGGCCTGGGCTGTTGGAATGGGTTCTGGTTTTAACTGCGGGGTCTGGAGGGCGACAGGGGCCGTGGCCTTTCTCTCGGTTTTTTCAGGCCCGAATACGGCAAGATGCACATGCCTTCCGTTAAGCTCAAGATCAATGCCGCTTGGTTCTATTCCCGTGATGCGCCAGCCATCGATTGAATCACCGATCTTGACAGACCGCGGCCTGTCCGGCTGGGCCGGATTCACCGGCGGCCTCGGGGGGCCGCCGTACATAATAGGTGCAGGAGGCACGGGCGGCTGTTGAGCCAAACTCTTTATAAAGGCAAGGCGCCTGCCAGCCGCAATGCTGGTACCATAGACCTCATAACGCTTCATGAGTTCCTGTTCGCTTGCATACCTTCTTGCCTTCTCATCCGCCTTATCCTGGACGCCCTCCCCGCGGAGCGGATCAAAAAGGTCTTTCTTTACTATGACCTCATAGACGCCAAGGCCTGGCTCCTTGTCTTTGGGCGCAGCCAGGCATGGGTTCACAACAAGGGCTGGAACGCCCACAACGGCCGCCACGACAAGATAAAACATATGTTTAAAAATGCGCAAAAGGTAAGGCATTATTTTGCAGGAGCCTCGGGCCCAGACCCTTCCTTCTTGTTTATCTTATCATTTGTTTCAGCTTCAGGCTTGGCAGACCTTGCCGCCTGATCCTTGCCTGCAGGCGCCTTGGAATTTTCAAGCTTTTCCTGCGTCCCAGACCTTTCCGGCTCTTCCGTCTTCCGCCCCCCTGCGGCTCCGGTCTTACCGCTTGAACCGCCAAGTCCGGTTGGTCTGTGTTTTAACGCCTCTCTTAATTCCGCTATATTACTTGAAAAATCCTGTGTCAGGGTGTCGGCGTCCTGGCGGTCTTTTATGAGATAAGGCGTTATGGCGAACATGAGCTCTGTCTTCTGGACATCGTTCTCATGGCTGCCGAACGCATAGCCGAGAATGGGTATATCCTTTAAAAATGGTATGCCGTTTACGTTCTTTGTCTTTTGTGTCTGGATAAGCCCGCCCATGATGATTGTCTGCCCATCCTTGGCCACCATATATGTAGTGGCCTTTCTGGTCCTGAACCTGGGCGACTGGATGCCGGCCGTAGACTCGCTTGTAACTGAACTCACCTCTTGCGTGACCTCCATCCTCACGAGCCCGCCATCGTTTATGGATGGTTTTACCTTGAGAATAATACCGGCGTTTCTGTACTGGACGGACTGGGTTGTGGTTCCGCCCTCGGTCACCGTGGTGCTTGTAAGGGTGGGCACGTCGTCTCCGACTTCTATCTTTGACTCCTGGTTGTCCACGGCCAGGATTGTCGGGGTAGAGAGTATGTTTACATCGGTTTTCGTCCCAAGGGTGGTGATCAAGGCCCTTAAGCCGTTTATATTATAGAGGCTGTACGTAAACCCGGAAAGCCCTGTGCCAAGAGGCGTATTTTCCTTGAGGCTGGTGCCCTGATCCAGGGCGGCATCCCCTGTATAGGTCTTGCCGTTTATATTTATGCCCCTGTTTTTAAGAAACCATTCGACACCATATTTTATATCATTTGTAAGCGTGACATCTATGATCATGACCTCTATAAGGACCTGCCTTGGCACCACATCTATCTTTTTTATGATGTCGGACAGGACGGCGTAATCCCTTGGCCGGGCCCTTATTAGCAAGGCGTTGTTTGTCTCATCGGGCACGATGTCCACCTCGCCCGCCAGTTCTCCGGTGCCGGCGACACCCTCTGGCTTCAAGGAAGCCGCTGAAGTCGTGGTTTTTTCTGTTTTTTCACGCTTGACCATAACGGTCTTGTTTTTATCGCTCTTTAAAGAAGACCTGGAGGCGGTTTTGATGCCATAGACCTCGTTCAATGTATCGGCTATATCCTTGGCCTTGCCGTTCTGGACAAAATAGACATATACCTGCTTGCCCTTGTCGGCCTCCTTGAGATCAAATTCCTTTATCCAGCTGCCTATGACCGCCAGCACATCCTCCCATTTAGTGACCACCAGGATGCTGTTTATGGTCTTGAGCGGCAGCATCTGGAAAGCGCTCTGGTCAAGGCCGGCCCTCCCATAAAGGGCCTTTCCTTGCACGAGCTTTTCTATATCATCATAGACATCGCCTACGCTTGCGTTTTCGAGGGTGAAGAGCCGCCAGTGATAGCCCTTGAATATATCCGTATCAATGAAAGAGATGATCTTGCTTATCTTGTCTATGTTCTCGGCCGTATCCGAGATAAGGAGCGAATTGGTGCTTGGCTCAGGCACCATGACCGCCCCCTGCGACAAAAAATTTTTAAGATTCGCGGCCGCGGCGACGGCCGATAGGTATTTAAGCTGAAATATCTGGACGACATCGCCGGGGTTTGCCATTAATTCCCCTTTGTTGGTCACCACAGGGCCCGTCCTTGCCGTATCCGCCTTTCTCACCACCTTGTAAAGGCCGCCTCCGCCCTTGGTTATGCCGAGGCCCTGTATCTGAAGCGCGGAATCAAAAAGGTTTAAAAGCTCATCGCGCGTATATGAGCCTTGAATATGGAGAGAAACCGTGCCCTTGATAACAGGATCGACCACATAATTGAGCCCGAGTATCTGAGAGAGCACCAGGTCCAGAACAGGATATATATCCATATTATCCAAGGTGATATCTATTGGCTTGCGGGACATATCGCCGACACCGGCGAACGGCGAGGCGGCGGAAGGCGGCTGGTTGGCTGGCGCGCTGGCCTGCTGAGGAACTGAAGCGGTAGGTTGCACCGGAGTGCCGGCCGGAGGATTGGGCTTGGGCGGCTGAGGTTTCGGCGCGGCAGAAGCGGAAACGGGAGCCGCAGGCTCGGCGGCCGGCGCGGCGGGTATTTTAGGGCGGTTTATATGCCCTGGACTGTGGTGGTGTCTCTTTGAGGCGGCCGGCGCGGCGGGCGCGCCGTCCTGACCGAATGAATAGCCTTGCCCCGACAAGAACACCGCGATAGCGAGAATGAAACCAAACAACCGTTTAATATCCGATTTTAGCATTATTTTACCCCTGGGATGTAAAGGGCGTCCACATCCATGTTGACCCTTATGTAAGGGTTATTGCCCTGCATAACTATTATATTCAGATTATTTACCCGTATTATCCTGTCCTCGGAGTCAAGCGACATCAAGAAACGGGTCAGGCTTTTTGTGCTGGCCTTGGTAATCAGGGTGGCCGTGCCCAGCTGATAGTCATGCCACTTATTGCCGGCGAATGTCCTGTAGCTCAAGACGTCCATGCCGGCATCCGAGGCCTTTTTGAGAATGATATCCTGAAGATTGGATGCGACCAACTGCGGATTTTGCCCTGGTATCAGCCGCTTCATAATCATGGAACGGTCGTTTTCGGCCTGTTTTAATTGTTGGTCTATCCCATGAAGACGCTTGATGTCCTTCTTGGTCTTCAATATCTTCGCATCCGTTAGATCAATATTGCTGGTCACCTCTTCGATCTTTTTTGTCAACGGATCAAATATAAAGGAATACCAGATTATAAACGCTATGGCCAATACCCCGTAGCGCAGGACCGGGCTCTTTGAATCAAACTGCAAACCGGCGGCGTTCATCTTGTCTATGGCTGCCTCTTGGCAGCGGTAAGTGTTATCTCCACTGAAAACCGCTCCTTTTGATTGTTATCCTTTATAACCTGCGAGCTAAGCTTTACCTCGGAGCTAAACGGCATCTTTCTCCATTCAGTCATCACCTGGGCCGCAGAGGCGCCTTCCCCGGTAAGACGCAGCTTATCATCCTTTATATAGAGGTTCTGAATCCAGGTATCTTTCGGGGTGTTGATGGTAAGGTAGCGCAATATATCGACCGAACGCGGAAACTCATTTTTAAAACCTGTCATTGAGTCTATCTGGGTCTTGATGTCCAAAACTTTTTTCTGGGTGTCAAGCAAGGGGCGCAACTCCTTGTCAAGCACGGCGAATTCCTTCTCTCTACCCTTAAGCTCGACTGAACGCGCGTATAATTTGAACCCCATGAAGCCAGATGTAAAAAAAAGGACCAAGGCCAAGGCCCACGCCGCCATTTGATAGGAGCGAAGACGGAGCACAAGCGGAGGACGCCTGGCGTCCTCCTGAAAGGAAACCGCGGGATACAGACTAAGACCCAAGGCCGCCGCGCATAGTCCCCAGCTCAATCTCCCGTCGTCCCCGCAAAGACCGCCAAGCCCATCCAGGGCCTGACAGGGGTCTTGAGGGGCCGGAGCCAAGGCGACAGGGCCTGATCCGACAATATAATCAGGGCCCTTGACCAGGGAAGAAAACCGGAACGGGACATATTTTGAGAGCCTGTCGAGCGCCCCGGTCACATCCCCGCCATCGTCCAAGGGCATGGGGTGCGCGCCCTCCCAGTCTGTATCTCCATGCAACGAAACGGTCCACACAGGGCCCTGCCTCCCCATGACAACGCATGGAAACCCGCTCCGGCCCCGGCGCAGAAGTATGTCAAGCCCCAGGGATGCCGGAGCGACAGGGCCCAAGGATTTAGCATGGCCCGTCTCCGCAAAGACCTTGAAGACAGGGTCGAGAACCGAACACCTTATATAGGCGAGAAGCACCGTTGTTTCGCCTCTCCGCTTGAATGCGAACTGATCGTGATAAATTTCGGTCTTGTCAAGGTGCGCATGCAGTTCAATCCCGAGCCTTACGGACTCAAGCGCCTCGGCCGGCTCAAGCTGGGGAAACGGAATCTCTCTTAAAAAACAACATCTCTGCGGGAGGGCTATGCAAAACCGCCTCATTCTTGAAGGGCGTATCTCCTGAAGAAGGGTCTTTAGCCGCTCGTAAAGCGGCCTTGCCTGCCCCAACGATGGCCACGGGACATCGAAGGGGGACCACCCATTCATGCCGAGCTTGAGCCCGAAGGCCTGGGGGGCCTCTTCATCAAGATATATGCCTATTATCTCACTAGCAAAAGTCATTTTTACTG
>JAJYLJ010000051.1 GCA_021787835.1 Deltaproteobacteria bacterium
CGGTCAATCGCCTGAAACTCAGGGAGGCTGGAGGTCGGGAAGACGTGCTGAAAAACTTGCGTATCCGTGGAATACGTATATGTTGGTTGCGAATTTGTCCCAAAAACCGAACCCTGCACTCCGGCAGGCTGATTAGCTGACGCAAGATATGCCTTTGGTCCCATCATGGAACTTATTGTATTATATAGCAACTGATAATTTTTATAACTGTCATATTGATCCAAGAAAATCGCACCGCTAAATATACTATTACTGAACACATTGTTGTCCAGAAGAGAATCCAAGGCAACAACACTCAACCCAATTCCTGGTTGAGTTTTACCATATCCATGTATCGTCGTTCCATTAAATAACGAATTTTGTGACTTACCATAATATTTCATCATTTAAAATTTGCATTTATTAGTTAACATAAAAATGATAGATTATATTTAATAACCAAATTTTTACGGGATAATCAGGCATAATGCGAATAAACTATGTAAAAACAACGCCTTTCAACGACCAAAGACCAGGGACATCCGGCCTCAGAAAAAAAACAAATGTATTCAAAACAGATAATTATCTTGAAAATTTCATCCAGTCCATATTTAACTGCCTAGCGGATAAGAGGGCCCTGGTGGTAGGCGGCGACGGACGCTATCACAACGATAAGGCCATCGATACAATCATAAGAATGGCGGCCGCGAACGAGATAGACAAGGTCATGATTGGAAGAGGCGGGATACTTTCGACCCCTGCCGCATCCTGCGTTATAAGAAAATACGGTCTTTCAGGCGGTATCATACTTTCCGCCAGCCATAACCCGGGTGGACCTGAAGGCGACTTCGGGGTCAAGTTCAACACGGCAAACGGCGGCCCGGCCCCTGAATCTGTTACAGAGGCCATATTCAGACAAAGTCAAAGGATAACTGAATACAAGATACTGAATATGGGCGATCTTGGGCCATTGGACATAGAGCATACCGGCAAAAGCAGACTTTACGAAACCCAAATAGAGATATTCGAGCCCGTATCCGATTATGCCGCCTTGATGAATACGCTCTTTGATTTCGAGCGCATAAGGCTGCTTTTTAAAACAGGGTTTTTAATGCGTTATGATGGCATGAACGCGGTAACAGGACCTTACGCAAAATCCATCCTCGAAGGCATACTTGGCGCACCGCAAGGGACCGTGGTAAACGGAGAGCCTCTGGCTGATTTTGGCGGAAGGCACCCAGACCCGAACCTTGTATACGCCAAAGAGCTGGTGGAAGCCATGTACAGCCCCAAGGATGCGCCTGACTTCGGCGCCGCATCCGACGGAGACGGCGACAGGAACATGATCCTTGGAAGAGGATTTTTCGTGACCCCTAGCGACAGCCTTGCGGTTCTCGCCGCCAATGCACATCTCGTTCCTGGGTACATGGGCGGTCTCAAGGGTGTGGCGAGGTCCATGCCGACAGGAAAGGCTGTTGACATGGTGGCGGCCAAGCTCGGCATCCCCTGCTATGAAACGCCCACCGGATGGAAGTTCTTCGGGGCCCTGCTGGATGCAGACCTTGTAACCCTGTGCGGCGAGGAGAGCTTTGGTACCGGTTCATCCCATATCCGCGAAAAGGACGGCCTCTGGGCCGTGCTCTTCTGGCTTAACATCATCGCGGCGAGAGGCTTGGGCGTAGAGGCGATCGTACGTGATCACTGGATGCGTTTCGGAAGGAATTTTTACTCAAGACATGACTATGAAGGACTCGAACCCAGTGCGGCAAACCTCCTTATGGCGCGTCTTAAAGACAGCCTCCCCGGTCTTAAAGGCAGGACCTTCGGCGCATATAGGGTGGAATCAGCGGATGACTTCAGCTACACAGATCCGGTTGACGGTTTGATAAGCACCGGGCAGGGCGTCAGGATCGTTTTCGAAGACATAAAAAGGCTTGTATTTAGGCTCTCCGGGACCGGCACCAATGGCGCGACCCTCAGGGTCTATCTGGAAAGATACGAAAAAGACCCCGGCCTTTACAATTTAAAGCCGGAGGAGGCCGTTTCAGGACTTGCCTCGGTTGCGGACGAAATAGCTCACATCAAGACGATCTTAAAAAGAAGCGCCCCTGACGTCATCACTTAATTTTAATCCCTTTTTAATCTCATTCTAATATTAAGGTAATTTTTTTCTATTTTTATTTACCCTAGCATCAACGCTCATTAAAAAGGGTTGGGATTTTATGGCTTATTGTTTGGATAAAGACGACAAAAGGGCCTTTTATATATTCTTGGCGGCCATTCTTGCCGCAATGATGGTAAACGTAGCACACCCCTATCTGTGGGGCCCGGATGAGCCAAGAGAGGCCGAGACAGCAAGAGAGGCCCTTGTAACCAGAAATTTTGTCACGCCGCACCTCTGCGGCCTACCATTTCTTGAAAAACCACCCCTTTATTACGATATGATTGCGGCCGTATTTGCGATAACTGGCAGCATAACTCCAACCGCTGCGAGATCCGTATCCGCGGCCCTCGGCCTCCTAATGCTCGCATCGGTCTTTTTCTTCGCCTTGCGCTGGAAGGGAATGAGAGGCGCCATCTTTTCGACCGCCATCCTTGCCGCAATGCCCCAGTTTTACAGATACAGTCACTGGATACTTCTTGATATAGGCGTTGGGGCCTTCAGCGTTCTGGCGCTTACGGCCCTGGCCTATTGGATGTTTTGGGCAAAGGGTAAACGTGGCGAGATTCTGGCACTTTTTATTTTTTATCTTGGCAGCGCATGCGCGTTTCTAACCAAGGGGGTGGTGGGCCTTTTCCACGCAGCAGTGGTGGCATTGGCATTTTTCGTCGTTACGAAGCGATATAAGGCCATTAAGCGGCTCTTGTCCTCGCCGATGATATTTGTCTTCCTGGCCCCGGTCGGGCTATGGATATATCTTTATTATAAAGAAGGTGGAATATGCTATCTCCATGAACATTTTGTGAACAACATTATAGGAAGATTCCTGCATGTCCATTTCAAACTCAACGGCTGCGATCTTTACAATACCGACCTTGGCAATAAGGCCAAATGGTACTTTTATCTGCAAAGGCTTCCGGATATGTTCGGTCTCACCCTTTTGGCGCTGCCTTTTGCGCTATGGGACTGGGCAAGGAGATTTTTTAATGCTGAAGAACCTGATGAAAAACGGCCCGATGAAAAACGGGTGGATGGGTCCATAACTCTTTTTCTTGTCATATGGGCCATTTTGCCGATCGTTTTATTGTCCATACCCATAATTAAAGAGGTAAGCTATGTACTGCCCTCATATGCTGCGGTCGCCTTGCTTGCCGGAGGATGGCTCGATGGAAAATTAAAGACCGCGCAAGGTAAAAAGTGGGACGGCGTGGCCTGGCTTTTCATAGTAATCTTCGTTGTAGCCTCTAAATTGCTCCATCACTTCCTGATGGGCTTCAAGGCCTATCTGTTATGTATGGCAGTCTTTTTTCTTGTGACCATTTTTTTCATGATCAGGGCCCTTCTGAAAAAACGCCTGACCGAACTCTCCTTTTTGATCATCTCCGTCTCCCTCGCAGCCGTCATAGCCGGCAATATCCCAAAGGTCATCCTCAAGACGAGACCTTGCCTTAAACACAAGAGCTATATCGGCCTTGCATATATGGTATGGGCCGAAGCGGGCAATAGGCGGCTCTATCTATACATGCCCAATGATACATGGAGGGGGTCGATTCCCTTCTATGGAAAACGGATGGCTGAAGAACTGGATAGGCCGCTTGATCTTTGTTCCGTTCTTTTGGAGCATGGCAATGCAATTATGCTGGATAGAGACAGACTGAATATGGCCACCATAGAGCCATGCCTCATCGCATCAGGGGCGCCCTACCGCCTGATCATGCTGCCCGACATGGGGCTGGACGCCGAATTTGCGCTGCTGATTTCCGGTGGCCATGGTGTTTGGACCGCTCCATAATAAACACTTACGATCTTCCCGGTCAAAATCCCCAAGGCCGCACCCATTATCACGTCAGAAGGAAAGTGCGCCATATATTCGACCCGCTCAAGACCAATAAGGCATGCCATGGCGTAAGAGACGGCCCTAAGGTTTGGAAAATATCTGGATACTATGTAGGCGAAACAAAATACAAGTGTTGCGTGGCCCGACGGAAAGGAGTCATAGCCGTTTTTCAGGGATGGGCCAATGAATACAAGGCGGTCGGTAAGCCAGGGTCTCGCCCTCCCGGCCAAATGCTTTATGCTCTCCACGGCCACGCCGGCCGATGCAAGGCCTATAAATAAAACCCTGCCTGTCTCGTACAGCCTTTGGCTGTAAAGCTTGCCGATAAGGCATAGTGTCAATGCGCCCATTATCAATGTCAGTCCGTAGCCGGCAAAATTTATTATTGTATTAAATGGCCCCAATGCCTGGAAGATAACGATATCATCGGCGCGCAAATTCTTTACCGCTGAAATAATATCTTTATCAAGATAGAATAGAAACGCCGGCAAGATAATTACAATATATAAAAACCATTTATTTTCCTTCAAGAATTGCATAATTCCCCGCATTCTTCAATACAGAAAGATCTAGCTTTTTCAATTCATTTATATTCTTAGCTTTTGTCATCACAATAGCATGAGGCATGACCTTCAGAGTATCAACAAGATCTTGTTTATGTGTCAGACTTATAATGCGATGATCAGAATAAAATAGTATGCTTGGCTTATTCAAATCATAGGTTATTATTTTCTCATTATTTGGCAATATATTTTTTACATACAAACTATATTTATAAAGAACACCCTGAAGATAATTATTGATAATGGGTATAGCTGAAATAGAAATTAAAATTAAAAATATGGTCATCAAGGTAGCCAAATAGATATAAACGGGCTTCTTTAAAAAGAATTTATATAAACTTACTATAGTCATGCCAAACATCAAAAAACTAATTGCCAATGTCCATGTTGTATCATCATATACGCCGATCTTAAAAAGATATTTCTTAATATATAAGAATATGACACCAATTATAAAAGATAATATGGCCAGGCTTAAATAATTATATTTATCCCATCTATCAATAGATGTAAGGCCAATTGAAATAAGTACTGTCGCGGCAGGAATCAACGGAAGAATATAATTAGGGAGTTTTGTCGTGGAAAATGAAAAAAATATAAATATTATAAAAAACCATACGATACAGATAAGGCCTAAAGATGTCGCCGGTGGGAAGGCGGCTGTCTTTTTGTTCCTTAAAAATTCTTGCAAGTTTATATTGTTAAACACTGCCTTGATACCACTGGGGAGAAAGACGACCCACGGAAAAAGACCTATCAGCAAGACAGGTATAAAATAATAAAAAGGCGCTTTATGACCCGATACGCCGTTGATATATCTTGTGAAGTGATGTTTTATAAAAAATTGGTCGACGAATTCCATGCCGTTAATGGCCAACTGCTCACCATACCATGGCGCTGAGACGATTAAAAACAGAATGATCCCCTTGAGATTGAATATATTCTTGATTTCTTTCAAACCGCCTGTAGCAAACAAATAGACGATGACTACGCCAAATGGAAAGATTATTCCTATCAAGCCCTTGGTAAGGAACGCAAGGGCTGAAAATAGATAAAATCCATAGGTAGACGCCCTTCTGAGCCTGGAAGACAACAATAAAGATGCGTTGATTTTGTTGATATCTGACAGATAAAAAGAAAAAATGGAAAGAGTTATAAAAAGTGTAAGCAGCATATCCGTTACTGCCGCATGGGAGTATAGGAAGAAATAAATAGACAAAACAAATGAGATGGTCGAATAAATCGCTTGCTTCTCGCCGATAACACGTCTGACAAAAAAGAAAATGGACATGGCAAGCAACAAGCCGGCAAGCGCCGAAGGAAATCTGGCCGCGAATTCATTGATCCCGAAAACCTTGTATGATGCGGCCATGGCCCAGTAAAATAAAATAGGCTTATCGTATCGGTTAAACCCGTTATAGGTAGGGGTTATAAAATCGCCACTTTGAACCATCTCCTTTGTGGCCTGTGCGAAAACAGCCTCATCTACATCGAATAGCCTTACAGCACCAAGCCTTAGAAAGGAAACAAACAGGGTAAGCGCTATGATGAAGGGCAGCAGAAATTTTGTTGCCCGTTCTGTTGTTTGTTCACTATTCATCGGATTTACCCTTGCACAGAGCCAAAAGATGCTACGTTGTGATTATCCCAGATTGAGAGAGGCCATTTTTTTATCGGATGCCGTATTAGGTGCCATTGGGACTCTCAGCGTCCTTTTCTTCTGGATCACGGTCACATAACCCTTGAAAAAAGCAATGGTCTCGTCTGCCACCACATCCCTTTGGTTATCAATGGGCAGCATGTGATAAGAGTCGTCGAGAAGGACCAGGCGGACATCGCTCGCGCCGAGATTCTTCTGGACATATAACGCGTTTTCCTTGCTGGCCAGATCATCTTCTTGCGCATGGAGGATAAGGGTGGGGGTCTTTACATGAGGAATGAGTTTTTTTGTCTCGTTGATTAACTTGAACAATTCACGCATGCTCACGCCTGGAATGCATTCGTGGGCAATAGAGCCTTCCTTCATACCCTCAACTATCCTCACGCGAAGGGCCTTGTTTTTAATGCCGTATGGTTCGCGCTCCTTGAACGAATAAATGTATCCGGCTGGCGTATAATAGGCAAACGGCAAAAGAAATTTATACCACGGCAGACTCCAGCCGTCGTATGAAAGGGTAGTCGAAAGAAGCGAGATGGCGGCGACCTTGTTTTTAAACTCTGCGGAGAGGCGCAGGGCCAAAAGCGCGCCCATGCACAGACCCGCAACGGAAACCGTCGCATACTGTCTCTTCAGCTCAAGAAACGTATCGGCCACACTCTGGTACCAGTCTTGCCACCCTGTCTTTTTCAGATCGGCCAGACTCTTGCAGTGGCCAGCAAGGCAAGGGCCCTTGACCGTAAAGCCAGCGCGGTAAAGTCTGCGGGCCAGATATTTCATCTCGAAAGGGCTGCCTGTCAATCCGTGGATCAACAAAACGGCGTCATCCCCACCCTGCATGTCTATTCTATATTCACCCATATTTTCTCACGATAAGCACTGCATTAGTGCCGCCAAATGCAAAGGAATTGGACATAACCGCCCTTATCTTCTGGCCTCTCCTGCCCTTTACTGGCACATAGTCAAGATCGCATTCAGGATCAGGATCAACAAGGGTCGATGTCGGCGGGACCGCCTGATTTTCCATGGTGAGTATAGAAATGACAAGCTCCAAGGCTCCGGCCGCGCCCAAGAGGTGCCCGTGCATGGACTTGGTCGAACTGATGGGGATGTCGTAAGCCCTCTGCCCGAACACCTCCTTGATGGCCTGGGTCTCAGTAAGATCATTGAGCACCGTAGCCGTTCCGTGTGCGTTGATGTAATCTATGTCACCTGGCTGCATATGGGCCTCTTCAAGGGCCAGAGAGATAGCCCTGGCCTGACCTTCGACTGAAGGCTTGGTGATATGCGTCGCATCAGCCGCAGACCCGTAACCAGCCAACTCGCCGTATATGCGGGCGCCGCGTGCCACAGCCCTGTCCATCGCCTCCAGCACAAGCATGGCCGCCCCCTCACCCAGGACGAACCCGGTTCTATTTTTAGAAAAAGGCAGACACGATGCCGAAGGGTCTTCGGCCTCGCACGCAAGGGTGCCGATCGACTCCCAGCTCATTATGATGACGAATGTAAGAAGGGATTCCGTGCCGCCTGCAAGTATCACGTCGGCATATCCGTCCTTGATCTGCCGGAACGCCTCGCCTATTGAGACCGCCGACGAGGAACAGGCGGTTGAAAATGTAAGACAGGGGCCCTTAAAACCATACTGCATCGACAGGTGAGAGGCCGGGGCGTTATTCATTGTCTTGACCACCGTAAGAGGGCTGACCTTCTTCGCCTGATTCCTGTAAACCTGCATATAAGTATCTTCAATGGTATGCGCGCCGCCCATACCGGTACCGATATATACTCCAGAGCGCCTCTTTTCCTCTTCGTTAAGATTAAGCCCGGCATCTCGAACTGCATCGGCGGCGGCGACAAGGGCGAACTGGCTTACCCTGTCGAGCGATCTTGCAATTTTTTTGGTGAAATAATCTTCGCTATTAAAATCTATCCTGCCTGCGATTTTTGTATTGAGAAGGTCGGCTACGGACTGATCCAGTCTCCTGATAGCTGATTTGCCTGCAAGCAGGTTATCGAACAACGCCTCCTTGGTATTCCCGGCCGGAGAAATGACCCCGAGCCCTGTAATGGCGACCCGTCTCTTCGTTGCAGTCATCCTATGGCGTCTTCCCGTGCTGCTCGACAGTAAGTCTTTCAACTGCATCAACCACGTCTTGAATCGAATCAAGCCTGAACTGCCCTTCAGGTATATCGATGCTAAATTCCTGTTCAAGAGCGAAGAGGAAATCAACCTTGTCAAGCGAGTCGAGCCCGAGACTATCAATCGTCATGTCCAGCCTCAATGCATCTCCCTTAAAATCAAAATTTGCAAGAAATACCTTTTTTATCCTCTCTAACGTCTGCGTCTTGTTCGCATCATCAAGTAAATTCAAGGGACTCTGGCTCCTTATGCGCCGCATTTTTTAAGCAGACTCTCAAAGAGATTGACAAAGAGATCCATCTCCTCTTGGCTTATGGTAAGCGCGGGGGCGAGAGTAAAGGCGTTTTTGTAATAGCCGCCCACATCGAGGACAAGGCCGTATTTTTCCCCCTTTATATCAATATCGCCCTTCATCCCTTCCTGGAAGATCGCATCCGTAAGGCCCCTGTTTGGAGTGAAGCCATCGGTTTCGGTAAGCTCGACCCTTATGGCGAGACCGAGTCCGTCGACGTCTCCGATTACAGAATGCCTTTTTTGAAGGCTTTTAAGCCTTTCCAAAAGATATGCGCCTTTTTGCGCAACGACATCTTCGAGGTTTTCTTCTTTCACATACCGCATGACGGCAAGTCCGGCGGCCGTGCCAAGCGGGTTGCTCGAAAAGGTGGAATGCGTCGAGCCGGGCGGAAATATCTCAGGCCTTATGAGCCCTTCCCTGGCCCATATGCCCGAGAGGGGATTCAACCCGTTTGTAAGCGATTTGGCAAAAGCCACCACATCAGGTTTGGCGCCAAAGTGTTCCATGGCCCATAGTTTGCCAGTGCGGTAAAAACCCATCTGGATCTCATCGTCCACAAGAAGTATCCCATATCTCTTCAGGACATCGGCAAGCCTTTCGAAGTATCCGGCCGGAGGGACGATGTAGCCGCCAGTCGCCTGGATAGGCTCCACATAAAAGGCCGCATACTCGACCTCGTTGTCTTTCTTGTCTATCGCGCCGTAATATTCCGTCTCAAAGAGGCGCTCAAATTCCCTGACGCAATAATAATCGCATGTATCGCGCTCTTTTGCGTAAAAACATCTATAGCAGTATGGGTAGGGGATAAACGTGGCCCTGTTCGCAAAGTGACCGTATCGCTTCCTGTATCTAAAACTGCTCGTTATCTCGGTCGCCGCAAGGGTCCGCCCATGATAGCCGCCCATGAAGGCAAACATGAGGGACTTGCCGCACTTGCTGTTTCTTACAAGCTTTATACTGTCTTCAATCGCTTGGGCCCCCCCGACATTGAAGTGGACCCTTCCGTATTCTCCGAACCTCTTGCCGGTCTCTTCCGAGATGGCCGCCGCAAGGAGTATCTTTTCCCTGTGAAGATACTGGGATGCCACCTGTGGAAGTGCGGCCATCTGCCGGTTGTGCGCCGCCTCTATCTCCTTGTTTCTGTAACCGAAGTTCACGGCGGAATACCACATCTGCATATCAAGATATGGCCTGTCTTCCATGTCAAACAGCCATGAACCCTCACATTTTTTAAATATTATCGGGTCGTTTAGATAGTGCACCGTGTCGCCGTAAGAGCAATACCGCGCCTCCAGTTCAAGCAGCTTATCTTTTGTCAATCCGTCATATTCCATGTTGGCTGGGCCTTTTCGGTCAAGTCTTTATATTGTGTCATCAAAGATGCCGGGCTTGTCTGTTTAAGAAGCCTCTTCACACCTTTAATAACCATGCTGAAATCCGTAAAACGTGAGTGGGGAATGTCCTTTTCCCTGCAATAATCAACAAGCTTCCCTTTGGCGAAGACATGAAAAGCCTTGCCGGCCAGACAAAAATCGCTCCGCCCGTCACCGATATGTACGACCGGAAGCCCATGGGCCAGAGTGTCCGCTGTCTTGCACTTGCACATTCCGGAATTACAAGACGCGCTTGAGTTTTCAAAGGCGGTCATCAATTTTCCACCATCCCAAAAGAGCTCATTTGCATATACCGGAATATTATTGAGACCGGCGTTATTGAGCGCGCCGTTAATTATGCTGCCAAACCCATCGCTTATAACGGCGAACGGGATGCTGTTTGTCTTTAATATATCTATGAAGCGATGGAAATACGGGTCTATATCAAACTTGCGAGCGTGTTCAATAAGCCTTTCGAGCGGTTGCTCTATAAGCAGCATCTGAATGGTGAGGCATTCCCTGGAGCCTATGGCCCCAGCCTCCCATAACCTTTCCGCCTCTTCCCAGCCAGGTCTGGCGAATTCTTTTATGATCGCATCGGTTATATCCGCGTTGGTAACAGTGCCATCAAAATCGATGGTTATAAAAAAATCCGTCATCACAGGCCTTGCTATACGGTCTTTTCTTCATGCACTGTCTTATTTTCTGCCTGAGCCTGCGTCTCTTGCTTTTTGTCTTCGAGCATTGTCTGGCTTCCATCAAGGGCCTTTTTGAATTCGCGGATGCTTTTGCCCAGCCCTTCGCCCAACTGCGGCAGTTTGCCAGGACCGAATATAAGCAGCGCGATGGCCAAGATTATAAGTAGATGCAGGGGTTGAAATAATCCTTCAAACATATCGCCACCTCCTTGATCAGTTATAATACTGACAGGTATGAGATCTTAATTTATCCTAAAATAATAGGATGCCAATATTAACAGAACCTTTCATATAAATTATATGATCACCATACCACGCCAAAAAACACACCCGTTTAAATAACATAATAATTTTCTTTACGCCACTACGCGAGCACGGGTTCGCGCCGGCGAGTTCACAAGTTTATTCAGGTAGTCTATCCACCCGTCCATGCCGTCGCCGTTTACGCTTGAAAGACAAAGGATATTCAGCCGCGGATTGAGTCTTAACGCCTCTTTTTCCGCCTCTGCCAGCGAAAAATCAAAATATGGCATAAGGTCTGTCTTGGTAATCACAAAGACCTGAGATCCCATAAAGGCCCTAGGGTACTTGGCTGGTTTGTCTGAGCCCTCTGGCACAGAGAGCAAGACAACCCGTTTATGCTCGCCAAGGCTGAATGAAGCCGGACAGACAAGGTTCCCAACATTCTCTATAAAAATAATGTCAAGGCCACATGGTGTCTGCACTTCGAGTTCATAAAGCCCACGGTGCACAAGCGGCGCGTCAAGGTGGCATGCCCCGCCTGTGGTAAGCTGTACCGCTGGGATACCCCTCGCCCTTATACGGGCGGCATCGCGATCGGTCTCTATGTCGCCTTCTATGACCCCTATCTTCAAACTATCCCCTACAAGGTCTATCGTCTTTTCGAGCAGGGTCGTCTTGCCCGAACCAGGGCTACTCATAAGATTTATCGCAACGGCACCCATCGCCTCTATGCGTTTTCTATTTAACCCTGCCATCGCATCGTTCGCGGCAAGAACGGCCTTATTTACATGCAATATCTTCCTGTTCGCGCAACCGCATTCCTCACACACAAATGCACCTCCCTTATTCCATCTCGATTCGAACAAGCAAGAGCTCATCTCCGCCCTGAGGGAAAAGTTCCCCTCCGTGGCATGAAGGGCAAATCACCACGCGCATGTCTTTATCCGCCTTGAAGGCGTGCCCGCATCCGATGCACAGGTAAGAGACCGGCGGGGTCTCGATCATGAGCGCCGTATCAACTGTGGATTCACAGGCCGAGGCCAGGGTCTCGAAGCAAAATCTGAACGAGTCTTGCACCACGCCAGAAAAAGCCCCGATCATCACATCGACCCTCAAGACCTTTTTCGCCCCGTGCTCTGCCGACAGCCTCAAGACCTCGTCAATCAAGGCCTGGGCAAGACTCAGCTCGTGCATCTAACAGGCCTTGACCGCTATCCCCAAGCCATCAAGGTGCCAAAGCAGCATCGATGCGACGCATGGGAGCCTTTCCTCCAGGACCGGAGACAGACCGAGACCTGTTGATATATCCATCGGCACGACTGTAAAAAAATCCACCTGGCGGGGGGCCTTGTCCCTCAACCTGGATATCTCAAGGACCTCAAGGACACCCACCTGATGTGGAGACATCCTCATCATGGCGGATCTCGCCTTGAGTTCCTCATGGCTGAACCGCAGGATAGTGCCCGGCGTCTCATCCAACAAGACCGCATCTATCACCACCGCCCTTTTTACCCCCTCAAAAAAGGATGAAAGAAATATGCCGGCAGTACCGCCGTCCATCAGCCATACCGAGTCAGGAAAGCTGTGCCTTGTCTCGATATACCGTATGAAATGCACGCCGAAGCCATCGTCCCTCAACAGCAGATTCCCGACACCTAGAACGCCCACGTCAAAATTGGCGCCGTAAGGATCGTTATTATAAGGACCGGCCATCAGCATATCCTCGGAAGTGGCTCGCCCGCAAGGGACCCCAGGATACGGCTTCCGCCTATCCTTGTCTTTAAAATCACGCGGGAAGCGGCAGCTAGACCATCAGTGACCCTGCCTATGACCGAGGCGTCACGGCCGTCCGGGTGCGCACGCATTGCGCCCATGACGGAATCGACCACATCCCCATCGACTATTGCAAGCAATTTACCCTCGTTCGCCATATAAAATGGATCGATACCGAGTATATCGCAGGCTGCGACGACCTCGGGCCTTATGTTTACCGCGGCCTCATCTATCTCGATTCCAACCCCCGCAAGGCCGGCGATCTCATTCACCGCCGTCGCCACTCCACCCCTTGTCGGGTCCTTAAGTGTATGCAAGGCATCTGTCTT
>JAJYLJ010000052.1 GCA_021787835.1 Deltaproteobacteria bacterium
GCCTCAGGACAACCTCGAACTCGGTCCTGGTATATGACGGCGAGGCGGACAAGATTGTTTATTCAAAAAACATAAACACAGTGGTCCCCATAGCATCCATAACCAAACTCATGACGGCAATGGTCCTTTTGGACGGGGATCAACCCATGGATGAAGACATCACCGTAACAGACAAGGACGTAGATACCCTCAGGCACTCATCTTCAAGGCTGGCTGTCGGAACTGTGTTGAGCAGGAGAGAAATGCTACGGCTCGCCCTCATGTCTTCTGAGAACAGAGCGGCGGCGGCCCTCGCAAGAAATTATCCTGGCGGCACGGCGGCCTTTGTCGCGGCGATGAATCAAAAGGCCGAGGCGCTCGGCACGACAAACACGAATTTTATTGACCCGACCGGGCTCCATGAAGAAAACGTCTCTACGGCGGAAGACCTTGTAAAGATGATCAGGGCCAGCTCTCAATATAAAACCATCAGAGATTTCACCACTACCACGACATGCCAGATAAATGAGGGCCGGCGTTGCCTGGTTTACAACAACACGAACGCCCTTGTAAAGAGACCTGACTGGGCCATAAGCCTAAGCAAGACGGGTTTTATAAATGAAGCCGGCAGATGTCTTGTCATGCAGACCGAAATCGCCCAAAGACCGTTTATCATCGTGCTGCTTGACGCACCCGATACAGCAGGCCGCACGGAAGACGCAATCCATATAAAAAGATGGATCGAGACGTCCATCATGAGTCCTGTGGCCGCAAAACGGCGCTCAGGGCAAAACGGCACTTGATTTTACCGCCCAAACGGTCCCTTCCGGCGTGTCTTTAAGGGCGACGCCTTGTCCGTCAAGACGTTGCCTGATGCTGTCCGCCGCGGCCCAGTCCTTGCGGGCCCTGGCCTCGGTCCTCTGTATTATCGCATCCAGCACCTCATCTTCGGTTAAGCCAAGGGCACTTAGGCCGTCCAGATCCCTGGATCTTACATATTGGACCGGATCGTCCTCCAATACACCAAGTATGCGCCCGATGGACAAAATGGTTTTGATTCCGGACTTCAGGCCATCGGAGTATGAGGCGCAAGGCCTTTTTCCCGCCGCCTGGCATAGACGGTTAAGGGCCCTCACCGCCTCGAACATGAAACCGATGGCCTGGGCCGTATTGAAGTCGTCATCCATGGCCTGTCCGAATTGCCCGGGCAGGGCCTCAAGCGTCTTGATAGACTCGGCGGCCTGGACGTCCTCCCTCTGACAAGCCTTTTTAACCGGCCTGGAGGCCACCTTCCCAGCCTCTACAATGGCCCTATAACACCTCTCAAGGGCGGTCTCCATCTCTCCAAGCGCCTCTTCGCTGTAATCAAGAGGGCCTCTATATTGTTTTGACAGCAGAAAAAGCCGCAGGGCCTCTGAATTGTGGCGCTTTAAGATATCCTTTATGGTAATAAAGTTCCCAAGAGACTTGGACATCTTTTCGCCGCGGATTGTTACAAAGCCATTGTGTATCCAATATTTTACAAAGGTCTGGCCGGTTGCGGCCTCAGACTGGGCGCGCTCGTTTTCATGGTGGGGGAATATCAGATCCAATCCGCCGCCGTGAATGTCAAAGGTAGGCCCGAGGTATTTCATCCCCATCGCGGAACACTCTATATGCCAGCCAGGCCGCCCATGTCCCCAGGGGCTGTCCCAGGATGGCTCGGCTGGCTTTGCGGCCTTCCAGAGGGCAAAATCGAGCGGATCGTCTTTTTGCTCGCCGACAGCCACCCTGGCGCCTGAGACAAGCTCCTCGACATCCCGCCCGGAAAGCGCGCCATAGGAAGAAAAGCGGCGTACTGAAAAATACACGTCCCCGCCGGCGGCATAGGCATACCCCCTGGCAATAAGGGTCTCTATGAGCCTGATTATATCCGCTATATGCTCTGTGGCCCTCGGCTCGAAAGTGGCCTTCAAGACCTTGAGATTTGTCATGTCTTCATAAAAATGACCTATCTCGCGCTCGGAAAGTTCTTTGGATGAAATCCCCTCCTCGCTGGCCCTTTTTATTATTTTGTCATCTATGTCGGTGAAATTTCTTACAAAAATTACATTGTACCCCTTAAAGAGCAAATACCGCACGATGGCGTCAAAGACCACCGCCGAACGGGCATGTCCGATGTGGCAGCGGTCGTATGCGGTGATGCCGCATACATACATCTTTACATGGCCAGGCTCGGCTGGCTCGAATAGCTCTTTTTTCCGGCTTAATGTGTTATATACCTTTAGACCCATTTAAAATCCCGTTCCTTTCAAAAACAACCTAAAAATGCCTGTCTTCACCGCTGCCGTTGAGCCCGAAAAGGCGGGAGGCAGCCTCGAGGATATCTTTCGCCCCGTCGTCCCTTGTCTCTTTTTTAAGACAGATAATGGGATCGTGCAGGATTTTTTGCACGATGGAGCAGGTCAGGACCTCGACCGCCTTCTGTTGTTCAGGCGTCAGGTCTCTCAAGATGGAGTGGCTGCGGGCAATCTCGTTCCTGCGGACCTCTTCGGCCTTTTGTCTTATGCCCTGTATAACCGGCACTACATCCATGGTCTCGAGCCAGGATATAAACTTGATGACCTCGGAGTCCACCATCCGCTCCGCCTTCCTGGCCTCCTTCTCGCGCCCGGCCTTGTTGACCTCCACTATCCCCTTGAGATCATCTATATTGTAAAGATACACATTATCAATGTCATTCACCTCTGGATCAATATCCCTTGGCACCGCTATGTCTATCAAGAAAAGGAGCCTGTGCCGCCTTGGCCGCATCACCCTTCGCACCGCCTCTCCGGTCAAGACAAAATCGGGGGCGCCGGTTGAGCTTATCACTATGTCCGCCTCGAGCAACGCCGACTCCATTTCTTCAAGAGATATGGCCGAACCCTTCAGCTCTTTTGCAAGCTCCACAGCCCTTGAAAGGGTGCGGTTGGCCACGACAAGCCCTGAAACGCCATTCGACAAGAGGTTTCTGGCCGCGAGCTCTGCCATCTCGCCGGCCCCTATCAAGAGGGCCTTCTTGCCCTTCAATTCCCCGAATATCTTTTTTGCAAGTTCGACAGCGGCATAGCTTATTGACACGGCGCTGCTTGCTATGCCGGTCTCTGTGCGGATGAGCTTTGCGACAGAAAAGGCCTTATTGAGAAGGCGGTTCAGGATTGCACCCGAGGTCTTCGCCTCAACCGCCTTGCGGTAGGCATCTTTCATCTGTCCAAGTATCTGGGGCTCGCCAACGATCATGGAATCAAGGCTTGATGCCACCTTAAAGACATGGCGGATTGCATCCCTGCCCTCATAGGAATAGAGCGAAGAATCGATAAGACCCCTGTCCATCCCCGCCTTTTCCATCCAGAGCCTCTTTACCGCATCCTTTGCGTCATCCGGGTCTTTGGTGGATGAGATCACCTCCACCCTGTTGCACGTGGACAAAAAAACCAGCTCTTCAAGCTGCGGCAACCCTGCAAAAAGATTTATCGCAGGCGCATCCCCCCCCTTAAGCGCCAGACGCTCACGGATATCAACGCTGGCTGTCTTATGGTTTACGCCTATTAGCAGTACCTTGGGTCTATTGGAAATTTGTGACATAGCTGTGTTCGCTTGGGATAAGCAAATTCACGCCCAGGAAGGTAAAGATGAGCACCCCGAAGGCAAGAACGGTCATTATGGCGGCCTTCTTTCCGCGCCAGCCCACCGTAAGGCGCTGATGAAGCAAGGCTGCATAAAAAAACCACGTGATAAGGGACCACGTCTCCTTCGGGTCCCAACTCCAATAAGAACCCCAGGCGTTTTCGGCCCAAATGGAGCCTGTGATGATGCCTACGGTCAGGAGCGGAAAGCCGATGCCAAGACAACGGCCGATCATGGTATCCAGGTTTTCGAGAGACGGCAGCCTGCGGAATATCGCCCCAAGATGTTTGCCCTTTATCTGCCTCTCCTGCATGAGATACATAACCGCTGCGCAAAAGGCCAGGGCGAATATTGCGTAGGCCGCAAGACAAATGACCGCATGTATGGGAAGCCATATGCTCTGAAGGGCGGGGGAAAGAGGCAATATCTTTTTTGTCTGAAGTGAAGACGCCACCATGACCACAAGGGCGAGCGGGGTTACGAAGGCCCCAAGAGATTTTATCTTTTTCATGGCCTGCATGAGCAGGTACGCCCCGACCATGCACCATGCAAAAAAGGAAAGGGATTCATGCATGGTGACGAGCGGGGTGTGCCCGGCCATGAACATGCGAAGCGCGATCGCAAGCCCGTGGCTGCCGAAGGCCGCATACAAAAAGGCGTTGGCGGCCTTGGCCGCGGCCTTTTTGAGCGTTATGATATTTATCAAGAAACCTGCCGTTGCGGCTATATATAAAAATATCGTGACCTGAAAGACTGCATTGTCCATACTTTTCTCTTTAACTGCGGTCCATCTGCGCCCGGTGCCTCTCCACGATTATGCCCGCCCCTTGCCCAAGGGTTGAAACGGCCCATTTTTTTATCTCATCCCATCTGCCCTGCTCAAAAAGACCCTGGACCTTTTTGTCCGCAATGGCCCGGCATAATTCCGCCCTTGTGCCGTCATCCTGATGCATTGAAAGGACAAGATCCCTCAGTTCGCCGAGCAGCGCCACATATGTGCCAAGATCGCTGGTCATGGAGCCTTCAAGCTCCTGTCGAAAACGCCTGGCCAGGGCCGGACTCCTGCCGGACGTGGACACTGCAAGACACATATCCCCGCGCCGCACAACTCCTGGGACTATAAAACTGCAAATCCGCGGCTCATCCACGCTGTTGCAGAATATCCTCTTGATCACGGCCTCACGATAGACCTCATCTTGAACCCCGGGGTCGTCCGTGGCCGCTATAACCAGCCAGGCTCCATCTAAGGCCTCGGATGAAAACATGCGCTCCTGCCACGTTATACGGCCTTCCCGGGCCATTTTTGCAAGCCCCGGCGTGACCTTGGGGCTTACAAGCCTCACCTCGGCCCTGGCGTCAAGAAGGGAGAGAACTTTTCGTTCAGCCACTCTTCCTCCGCCCACCACCACTGCCAGACGGCCTTCGAGGTCCAAAAATACAGGGTAATATCTGCGCCCTGACGGCTGTCTATCCATATTTGTTTAAAATATCAAGGAAACATACCAAGGGCAACCACTTGGTCCGCGCAAACAGATGACCACTCCTGCCCTTGATATTGATACCGTTTACACCTAAACCCTGAGCCAGCCCGAAAGCCTTATGCCTATTTCAAAGATACATACAAGCGGCGCAAAAAGCATGGCCTGTGAAAAAAAATCTGTTGGCACCAACATAACGGCAAGGACATAAAGCGCTATGTAACACACCTTTCTGTGCCTCTTGAAATAGTCCGCCGGAACAAGACCCAGCCGGCTTGCGAAGGCCATAAAAAATGGAATCTCGAATATAATCCCAAATATGAACATGGTCTTTAGTGCGAAGAGGAGGTAATTTTGCAGTCTAGGCATGGCCTCAAGTCCTTGACTTGCAAAACCAAGGGTTATGGACAATACGGCCGGCATTATGACCCAATACCCGAAAAACGCACCGGCCGCGAAAAGGGTCAAGGCCCACACCATGAAGGTCTTTGCATGGCGCTTTTCCTTATCGTACAAGGCAGGCGCCACAAAAGCCCATATCTGATAGAGAACCACGGGGGCGGAGATGACGACGGCGCTCCAGAACGAGACCTTGAGATAGGTCATGAAACCCTCTGTGAGCGAAGTAAAGACCATGGTGGCGCCAGGGGGCATCGCCTGCCTTATCGGATAAAACAGTATGCGTACTATATAGTCTGAAATGGCGTAGCAGGCAAAAAACACCAAGGCGAGCGTTGCGACGCAATAAACAAGCCTACGCCTGAGCTCACCCAGATGCGCCCCGAACGGGATCTGGTCAATGGACATCTTTCTTGTCGGAAGCTGGCCTGTCCGCAGCGTGGCCTTGGAGCTGGGCGGGGGAGGCTTCCGGGGCGCCTGCCTCTGGCGCCTGACAGGACGGCTTATCGCCGTCTGCATTTACATCATTCGGCCGTTCGACAGCCCCCGCATCAGACCCTTTGGCGCCTGCGGGTTTCCAGTCTGGACCAAGACCGCCCGGAGGGAGATTTTGTTTTATGTCCTCTGTTATATCCTTTTTTATATCCTTCAAATCCTTCACGGCCTCCAAGTCAAGCTGGGCCTTGAATTCCTCTCCGGCCTTCTTGAGTTCGGCCACGAGCCTGGCGATCTGTTTCACAACCTGAGGCAATTTGTCAGGGCCAAGGACTATCAATGCTATGATAAATATGACGATGAGTTCAGGTAGACCTATGCCAAACATGTGCAATCCTCGCCTAAGGGCGTCTTACATGCCAATAAAATAACGTTTATTTCTAGTGCCAAGCAGGCACAAAAGCTCATAGCTTATTGTACCGGCAAGCACGGCCAGCTCTTCAATGGTTATTTCACCATCGCCCTGCCTTCCAAGAAGCACCACGTCCTCGCCAGGCGACACCCCCGGCACATCCGTCACGTCAACCATCATGGACTTCATGCATATGCGCCCCAGGACCGGCAAACGTCTGCCCCGGATCAAGACCTCGGCTCTGCCGGAAAGCGCTCTTGAATACCCATCGTCATAGCCTATCGGGACTACAGCCACATCGGATGCCCTATTGGTGACAAAACTATGGCCGTAGCTGACGGGAGTACCTGCCGGAAGCCGCCTGACCGATATAACCTTGCTCTTAAGGCTCATGGCCGGCTCGAGTTTTATGCGGTCCATGCTTGCACCCCCCGGATAGGCGCCATAAATGGCAAGACCCGGCCTTACGGCGTCAAAATGGGCGTCTTTAAAATGAACAATCCCTGCCGAATTTGCAAGATGTGCGACCCTTGGGGTCCATTCCATCTTTCTGGACCGCTGCAACATAAAGGCGAACGCCTCAAGCTGTTCCCGGTTTAAAGGATCGTCAGGCTCATCCGCTGAAGAAAGATGAGAGTAAAGCCCTGACATCTCTATGTGCGGCCACCTTCCGCGCCCCTTTACTATATCCAAAAACTCCTCCACGGCAAAACCCATTCTGCCCATGCCCGTGTCGATCTTGAGGTGGACCAGGGCCGTCTTGCCCGATTTCCTCGCCTTAAGCTCAAGCGAGTCAAGCATCGAGCGGCAATGGACACCGCAGATGAGGCCCAGCTCAAGGCAACCCTCTTCATCGCCTGGAGGCGCACCCGAAAGCAGAAGAATGGGGGCGCCTACACCCGCCTCCCGCAGCCTTGCCGCCTCGTTTATATCGAACACTGCAAGCGCCGAGACACCTCCTGCTGACAAAAGCCTTTCCGCCACCTCGGCCATGCCGTGTCCATATGCATCTGACTTCACTACCGCAATTATGCCGACGCCAGGGCCCAAAAGGCCTTTTATGGCCCTTAAGTTAAAAGAAATGGCGGCGAGATCTATTTCAACGCGATTAAGGTCTTGATAAGACATGTCACACGGAAGCTTGCCTCAATATATTAAATATTGCAAGTACAAGTATGGTACTTGCCAAAAAAATACAAAAATGTAAATTTATAATCTTAAGAACTAAATATTAAAATCTGTCTTTAATAGATATTAATCACGGCCATGGAAAATACGGAATGCTTAAGCACGGCATCCACAAATACCCTTGAAGAAGAAAGGGGCGTTTTATGCCCAAGCCGCATCAGGCTGCTTCTGGATCTTGCGCTAAAACTAAACTCAACACTCATGAAGGCCCAAGACCTGAACGATATATTTCAGGCCACGCTCGTAGGGATTACGGCCGGAGACGGGCTTGGATTCAATAGGGCCTTTCTTGCCCTTCTAAATGAAGAAAACGGCCTCCTTGAGGGCAGACTGGCCATAGGCCCGGCCGACGCCGAGGACGCAGGCAGGATATGGTCGGATATATTTTGCAAGGGTCTTTCCCTTTTTGAAATACTGGAAGGCGTAAAGAAGGATTTCAATGGCTGCTCAAGCCCGATAAACAGGCTTGTAAAAAATATAGCCATCCCCTTTTCCGATACGAACAACATCCTGATAAGGGCCATGTCTGAGCGCAGGGCCATTAAGGTAAACGGCGGTTCCGATAAGGCTGGGGCCTTGGATATCAGGGGCCTCCTTAATTCAGAAGAGTTCGCCGTCGTTCCGATCGTAACGGATGAAAAAATGTACGGCGTCATCATAGCCGACAACTTTGTCACAAGGGCGCCGATAACAAACGATGATATAGACGCGCTCCATCTCTTCGCCACGCTTGCATCCATAGCGATATGCAAGACAAGCATGTGCGGCAGACTTGAAGACTGGGTCTGCCGGCTCAAAAAAATGAATGATGAAGCCGAACGCAACAAGGACCTTCTTATAGAATCCGAGCGTCTGAGCGCAATAGGCAAGATGGCCGACCAGCTCTTCCATGAGATCAGAAATCCCCTGACCACCATCGGCGGCATGGCGAATATCCTTAAAAAGAAACTGGCCGACCCTGAACTTGGCGTATACGCGGAGACAATAGTCCGGAACGCACAGCGGCTGGAGCAGATAATCGGAAGCGTATTCGATTGTTCGCACGAACCCGACCTGAGGGCAGAAAAAACCCTGCTCGACCAGATCATAAGGACATCCCTGGCCCTGTTCAACAAGGAATTTAACAGGCTTGACGTCACGGTCAGATACCACAACACCGATCCCTCGATTGAACTCGACCTTGACCAGAGACTCATGCGGCAGGCATTTTTAAACATATTCAAAAACGCGGCCGAGGCCATGCCTGACGGCGGCATCCTGGTTGTATCGGTTATGAATCAAGGCGGCATTATTGAGATACAGATAACGGACACAGGCCTCGGGATCGCCAGGGGGCATCTAAGACACATCGATGAGCCGTTCTTTACGACAAAGACCCAGGGCACCGGCCTCAGTCTGTGCCTTGCCAAACGCACGATAGCAGCGCACGGCGGCTCTCTTTGCATAACAAGTAACAGGTTCAGGGGCGCAACCGTTACGATCACCCTGCCCGGGGTATAGCAAGGCCCAAGACGCGACAAAACAATGGATCAAACAAGAGACCTGGACCTTATAGACACCCACGCGCATCTGGACATGGCTCCGCTGTCTGATGACCAGCAAGGCGCGATTCTTAGGGCGCAGGAAGCGGGTGTAAGCCAGATCATAACCATAGGAACTGACCTTGAAAGCTCCGAGAGCGCGGCCGCCCTTGCAAGCCGGTTCGCAGGGGTGTTCGCCGCAATCGGCATACATCCCCACGATGCCGCCCTGGCTGATTCAGTGGCCCTTAAAAGACTCGAGGGCCTTGCATCCCTCCAAAAGGTGGTGGCCATAGGCGAAATAGGGCTTGACTTTGCAAAAGAATACCCGCCAAAATCCCTGCAGAAGGAGGCCTTTATAAGCCAGCTAGACTTGGCTAAACGCACTAACCTGCCCATAGTGATCCATGATAGATCGGCGCATGAAGAAACGCTTGATGTCCTTGCCGGATTTGAGGGGCAGGGGATCGGGGGCGTATTACACTGCTTTTCAGGTGACATTGCCATGGCGGAAAGGGTGTTTGAGCTCGGATTTTTTATATCCGTGACAGGCATCATCACATTCCCTAAAACCGATGCCCTTAAGGATGTGGTAAGACAGACGCCGCTTCAGAACCTGCTCATAGAGACGGATTGCCCGTTTCTAAGCCCTGCGCCATTCAGGGGAAGGCCGAACGAACCTGCAAGGGTCGGCTATATCGCACGGGAGATATCAAGACTCAAAAACATGCCTCTGGAAGAGGTCGCAAGGTGCACGAGCGCCAATGCAAGAAGACTTTTCAGGCTGCCGCATCCGCAAGATCAATAAGATGAGAATACGTAAATGCGCCCCCTTTAAGCCCGGCTGTGCTCCAAAAAGGCCTTGACAGATGGAAACCTAGCAATATCCGTATGCGGCAGGAACAAGGAGGCTGTAAGCTGGTTCATAAAGTCCGCGCGCACATTCATCTCAAGATAGGTGACATGATCGCGGATGTCTTCCACGTCAAGCCTTGCGCGCCTGTTCCTCAACACCTCAATGGCACCCATTCCAGCCGTGTTGCCGACACCCTTAAAACGCTCAACCGGCACATCCGGGAGCATCCCGATGGTGACGGCGTTTTGTGGGTCTATGTAATTTCCAAACGCTCCGGCCACATAAAAAGACCCTATGTCATCAAAATCAATGCCCACACTCTGGATGACGACGTTTAAAATAGTGTACATGGCGGCCTTGGATCTTATCAGATTTTTTATGTCGCTTTGACTTATATAGACAGGTCTTCCATGGCCCGTCTCCTCTTCTTTCACAAGGACATAGGCCCACTCGCCGTCTATTTGCCGCATCCTGCCGGCATCCCTGTCAAGGACAAACTTGCCTGTCCGATCCACAAGCCCGGCCTTGAAAAGGGCTGCGATGAGGTCAATGATCCCGGAGCCGCACATACCTATAGGCGGGACGGCCCCTATGGTCTGATAACGGGGCGTCAAGCCTGGCATGTCAATGCCCACCCTCTCGATCGCCCCTGGGGCCGCCATCATCCCGCAGGAAAGTATCCCGCCCTCAAGGGCAGGCCCCGCGGCCCCGGCGCAGGCCACCATCCAGTCCCTGTTGCCGAGCACAACCTCTGCATTCGTCCCGACATCCACAAGCATCGATATCTCCTCCCGCATGTGTATGCCTGTGGCCAGGATGCCCGCCAGGAGATCCCCCCCAAAATAGCTGCTGACGTTAGGAAAGCAGTAAACCCGCGCGCCTGGATGAGAGCGGATGCCAAGCTCTTTGGCCATAATCAGATCAAAAGAGTTTGCAAGCGGCAGATACGGCTCGACGCAGATATGGCCTGGGTCAAGACCGAGGAAAAAGTGGGTCATGGTTGTGTTGCCTGCAACCGAGATAAAAAAGATATCCTCCGGCGACAAACCCGCCTCATTTGTAATCTCGGCTGTGACCTCATTAAAGAGGCCTGAAAGCTCGCCCTTCAGCGTCTCAAGGCCGCGGCTGCCACGGGAAAATACGATCCGTTCAAGTATGTCTTCACCATGAACACGCTGCGGATTCGGTCTTGAAGTGGTGGATATGACGTTACCTGTCGCCATTTCTACAAGATAAAAGACCACACTCGTGCTTCCAAGATCGACCGCAAGCCCGAAGGGGGACCTCATCCGGTCTGCCGGGCCTATATCGGCCACCTCCAGACCGCACTGGCCGTCAACCAGCACGACACCGAACCTGGTCTGACGGTATATCCGGCTCGTAAGACCGCTTAAGGCCCTGTATGGAAGCACGGGCCTCTCCCCTAAAAGCTCTTGGACCGCTGCCCTAATCCTGGTGTCGATTGATTTATTATCAGAAAGGGAAGGGGTAGAAAGCGAGAGATTTACGAGCCTCGCCGCCGGATCAAAGAGGCCTTGCATGATCACCTCTTGCCAAACTAATCATCAAGCTTTTTTACGTCCTCGGGCGTGACGTCTATAATCGGGCCGTTGCGTCCAGAGTAACGCCGTTCTGCATGGTCTGAATCTGCACGGCGTGACAGATCGCCATCCAGCTTATTCAGGACCTTCCGCAGGCGCCATGCCATGTAAGCGCCTGCCGAGCCGAAAAGAACCACGGCGGCCAAAAATATGGGCAGTGCAAGAAAAAACACAAAAACAGCGGCAGCAAGAGACCCAAGAGCGGCGATAAAGGAGTTAACGCCATAAACGCGCCAATAAATCCGTTTCTTCATTAAACCTTCTTTCCGGTGAGTTCCCTGTCAATCTCTTCAGGCATGCCGGTATTATAATAAAGGACCTGTTTCAGCCGCAATAATGACTCGATATCCATCTCGTCGAACTCTATGCCAACCCCTCTTTCATCGTTCCAGACCACCTTGCCATCGACATGGATGCAAACCGGATTGTCATAGCCCCCCAGACATATATCAATCGCACAAGGGGTGCCGGCCGGATATTGACGGTCCAGAAAGACATAAACCCCTCTTAAGCTGATGTCCTTCGCCTCTGCCGGATAGGCCTTGGGACCCTCTCCCGGAAATTTGAGATAGGCCTTGGCTCTAAATGAAGCGCGGATGTATTTTCTCTTTTCATGCCCCTTGCCCATAGACCTGCGCCCTTATTTTGAGACGTAGCCCCTGGAGCCTGATAAAACCCTCGGCATCCGCCTGCCTGTAGACCTCGTCCTCTTCAAATGTGGCGAAATCAGGTCTATAGAGTGACTTTTCCGCCTTCCTGCCGGATACATCGCAATTGCCCTTATATATCTTTAGCCTGACAGCGCCTGTCACACCAGCCTGCGATTCATCCATGAGCCTTTGCATGAGCCGCCGCTCAGGCGAAAACCAGAATCCGTAATAGACAAGCTCCGAATACCTTGGGATCAGGCCGTCCCTTAAGTGCGCCACCTCCCTGTCCACGGTAATTGATTCAAGGGCCATGCGCGCCTTTCTAAGAATGCTCCCGCCAGGGGTTTCATACACCCCTCTGGATTTCATGCCGACAAACCTGTTCTCAACAATATCAACCCGCCCGACACCGTTTTCAGCGCCTATTGCGTTGAGCCTGGCAAGCAGATCCGCAGGCGAAAGGCGCTCGCCGTCCACGGCCACAGGGTCTCCATGCTCGAATTCGATTTCTATATAGCGCGGCCTGTCCGGGGCACGCTCAGGGCCCACGGTCCACGAAAACATATCTTCCGGCGGCGCTGCCCAAGGGTCTTCCAGCACTCCGCCCTCATAGCTTATGTGCAGAATATTCGCATCCATGCTCCACGGCCTCGTCTTTGTCACCGGGACCGGAATGCCGTGGGCGTGGGCGAAGTCTATGAGCCTTTGTCTTGACGTAAGATCCCATATGCGCCAAGGGGCTATGATCTTCAACCCTGGATTCAGGGCCATGTATGAAAGCTCGAAGCGGACCTGGTCGTTGCCCTTGCCTGTCGCGCC
>JAJYLJ010000186.1 GCA_021787835.1 Deltaproteobacteria bacterium
ATCCTGTTTTTCAAGGGCATCTACAGAGTGGTCATAGGCCTTCCGCAGCTCCTTGAGCTGCAAGAGCTTGTTGAAGGTATTGGTTACATTGGCTATCAGGTCCTGGATGGTGGATTTCTTTATTGAAGATTGCACGGCCTGCTCGAGTTCCGCCACCTTGACCTGCCCGACAAGCCTGCCGCCTTCATAGATGGGCATCCTCAAAAACACGCTCCATGAATAGACCTCGTCACTGAACTTTGCCGGTATCTTCACGCTTTGGGCGGGGATATAGGGGACACCCTGATTTTCCTTGAAATAGGCGGCGTTGAGGTCAAGCCTTGGAAAGAACGCGCCCTTCGCGCCTCTTGCGGTCTGCCTTGAGGCCTCGACGTCATATTGAGCGGATTTTATCAATGGGCTCTGTTTGAGCGCCGTATCAATCGCCTGTTTGAGGGTGAGCGCGTCATTAGCCGCAAAGACAGCCGCTGGGACCAGGACATAAAAAACGATCATGAAAACCTTGACAGACGCCTTCACGGCACCTCCTTTTTATCAACTTTATCAACCAGTTTAAGAGTACCTCTAAAAGCTGATTTTTAGAGGTACTCTTAGGGCATTTTTAAAAACTACAATACATATAAACTATTTTTTATATGACTTTTCTGCTTTGTCAAGAAACATTTTGGAAGAGGATGTTATTTTTAGCCTAAAATCTGGATCTGCAGGACAGAAAAAAGCCCTGAAGATTCCAGGGCTTTCAAGGTGACGCTATTTTTTATTATATCCCTTCCTCCTTGCCAGACCTTGGCCGGCCATCATGTAACCGGCCAAGGTCAAGAGGGCTTGGCACGGGGAGGAGTCGCTTTCAAGGCTCAATATACGGCTCAAGCCGTATATTTTATCAATACTCCGTTGGCTCTCTCCATTTTAGGCGCAGCCACCAGCTCTTCTCATTGTCTTTGTCCTTGTTCTTTGACGTAACGGATGGCGATGATGGCTCCTTATGGCCGGATGTAATTTTTTGACCCTCCACGCCTGTATGGGTATCAGCGGCGGCAGCGCTGTCCGGCAGACTGATACTTTTTATGGCGTCTCCCTCACCGTTAAGTGTTACATTCTGCACCGCGCCTTTGTAGTTTATGACGATCTCGTTGCCAGACTCTAGTTTGATGACGAGTTGCTCCGCAAAGGCGGCCCCGCTCCAAAAGATAACAAAAGGCAATATAAGTATTATTTTTTTCATCTTTTTTATCCTTCAGGCCCTTGCCCTTGACAGGCTGAAGACCCTGAAAATTGACACATTTTTACAAAACAATCATAAACATGAGCGTAACGGCATTGGTATCATTGTAATAAAGATTATTTTTCTGGCTCAAAAAATCACCCAGTTTCGTCCGTTTGTCAAAATCGTCATGCTGATATTCAACGGTAAACCGTACCTTGTCAGTGCCAAGTACATAATAATTAAGGCCGACGCCATACTCTTTCACATTCTGATTATTCACGCCGCTGAAGCTCGCGAGATTCCAATCTTCATAGCGGGCAAACGGCTGAAAGCTGCCCTTGCCCATTATCCTCTGTGGCAAGATATAACCAACCTTTGCATACCAGCCCTCCCTTTGCCCCATGATCCCGCCTACTATTGTATTGAGATCGGCGACTGAACGGGCGGTCTTGTACGCATCATCAAAGTCAACCTTCAAATACATGGCTGTGGCGGTAAGCCAGTCTCCACCTCCGACAACAGGCACCTCAAGAAACGCATCCGCTGTGTAGGCATAATAATCTACCGAGTCACCATTTATTACGATGCTATCCAGGAAGCCAGGGGTCCCTTGAGCGCCTGCAGGAGCGGTGTTTCTGAACGCCGCCTTGGGCTCAATCGCGCCTGCCGCGCCAATGGTGAATACGCTGCCCTTCTTCCCAAGATATGTCCCCTTGTACCCCATGGCCGTCGGGCTGTTTTCAGGGTTCAAGAACGAATAGTGAAGTCTCAACACGTATTCGAAATTGCTCTCGGGCTCCGGAGAACTTCTGAAACTCTGGTCAACGAATTTATTATAGAACTTGGACTCCCCCTCTCTTCCTTCCATGATAGCGGCCCAATACTTGAAATGGTTTTCAAAAAAGTTGCCCGACGCCACAATCCCCATGTCCCTGCTGTTTTTGGTGGCGTCAATACCAAATGGAGAATAGACAAAGCTTGACCGTTCACTCGAAAGGGGAGAGAAACACTCATCCAGATTGGCCCTGGTAAGAGGGATCTTGGTCTCGCCGACCTTCAGATTGAACGTATCGGACAGCAGGCCTATCAGGTAGCCGTCCACCAGCCTGATCTGGCTGTTGCTCTTACTGTTGGCGTCGGAAAGGGAATAGCCCAGCGAGCCAGACTGATAGGTGTCGCTTGTCCCGCCGCAGGTCTGAAACTTTACACCCCAGGTGTCGTTTATAAAGCCCGTGAAGGTCAGGCGGGCCCTTCTGAGATAGAGATCCCATCGATCGGCATTACCTGATCTGCCGGACCCGTAGTCTGTATAGACGCCTATGCCCTGGAATTTCACGTCGATCTGGAGATAGCCATTGTCTCCAAAATCAATGGATGGTCCGCAAT
>JAJYLJ010000053.1 GCA_021787835.1 Deltaproteobacteria bacterium
CTACTTTGCGCAACATCCCGAGGTTATCTTGTAATTACCGCCATTGAAAGCGGTAGGCGGATCTTATCCGCGAGATGTCGTCGCAGGCGTGGCCACTTCGCGGCCCCGCACTGCTCCTTGCCGCGAGAAGGAGGGTTCGCAAGGCTCGGCACTTCGCGCCTTCGCACTTGCTCCAGCAAGCGGAGTCCTGCACTTATTAACACCCCCTGTGCGCGGCCGGCCGGTACCCAATAGGGCCGTCAGGGCCGCTCCCGTCCGCCTTCGGCGGCCGTACAACGCAGAAAATTATTTCCCGCGCCCATCAACTCTTTGCTGTTACAAGATGCAGTAGACTATACTGAAGACTATTTTTTTACATCTTTAGTAGCAGGAGCATCCGTTACAGCTGGAGGCGTATAGTGAAGTATCTCGCGTGCTCCGGTGTGAATAATTGCAATTAAGTAGCACCCGACAAAGCCAAGAATACAAACAGCGATAAAACTAAATAACCCTTGAGTTCCCAAGATGACCTTTTCAGTGTTAGAGACTTTTTCGTCTCGAAGCACTTCCCTTACAGTTCCCGCATAACTCTCTGAGATCTTTACCAGAGCAATAGCTATTGCAATTGCCCCGATTATTGCGACAATCAATAGTATTAGCGGCCCCATTGAGGCGAAGGTCTTTATCGCATATATTTTCCACGTTGTATCGCTAATCGATTTAGCGACTGCTCCTATACCGAAGAAATCCGCAATACCAGCATTAGCTAAAGTCGGGCTCAGGAATAAACCCAACACCCCCAAAACACGCACGTATTTCATAATATCTCCTTCAAAATATTTCCTTCATTTTATTTTGCAGCCAGTTTTCCTTTGCCACTTTTGTCATCGCCGCCCATGTCGGGAAGCTGGTGTTCGCTACAACAAGAGCATTCAACTGCTCATCTGGGATTTTCTCAAAGTCATCATTATTGGCGACATTAAATCCGCCTTTCTCAAACATTTCTTCGATAGACTTAAACTTCGTGTTGGACCGCATAAACTCAGGGGTCAAGACTTCCTGTATAGGAATTGCGCCCTGGAGTTTTTCAAACTTCTTAAGTTTTCCAATTAACTCATCTGCACCATGCAATTCCGACATACTATTCTCCTTTCTGCTCGTTGTCCCTTATAAGGAACCAATATTCCAGCAAAACTGTCTCTAGCTTGTCGTGATTAGGGTATTTTCGTTCTACCAACGCCCAAAACCTAGCATTGTGTCGCCGTTCAGTAAGATGACACAACTCATGATAAATCACATACGAAACCAAGTCTGACGGGAGCTGTCTCAGGTGGCTATTCAAGGTAAGATTGCGCCGGGCGCTAAGGCTGGCCCATTTTGAGCGCATCGCACGCACAAAAGTCTTTCCGGGATTAACGTGCAAAGTCTTAGCATGTTCCGAAATTAACCTATCGACCATTACGGAGAAATCTCGCGAACTTCGATGCAGAACCAATTTCTTTTTAGCAGCAGAGGTAATTGCGCTATTGATAGCATCGCTTTTATTGGCAATCCAACTGCGATACTTAGATACAAGTTGCTCGTCATGCGTAGCGGCTTCGGGCAAAATAATCACCAACCCGCCTGTTTTAAACTCAAGGCGAGGGTATTTCACCCTGCGATTGATAACCTGATAGTTAATTTCCCTATCAGCTATCTTTACTGTTTTTACCATACTCAGCAATGCTTTCCCGGAGAACCCCGAACATCGCGTCCATCTTTTCGTACGGGATCTCGTACTTAACCTTAATCTTCCGCAAGAATATACGCAGCTCTTTCTCTATATTACGCTTAGCGGTGGGATGCAGGACCCATCCCTTAAACATTTCTTTCTCGATGGTCTTAGCAATCTGGCGGACATCTTCAATTAGTTCAGCCTTTGTTCCCAATTCCCGCTCCATTATCAGCAGGATTGAATACTCCAGATCCGAGAACCCAAGATCTGATTGGCGCTGCTTCAGCTTATCTATCTTGCCGATGATGTCTGAGCCTTCTTTAAATATCAGCTCATAATCCTTGTTCTTCTGCCGCCATTTATCAATAAGCGCCTGGACCTTTTCAGCTATCGATATGTATATCGGGTCATGCTGTTTATCAACAAGAACGAATTTGTTGAGCGTAAAGACTATGTTCGCCGCCTTTTCCTCTTTGCTATTGACCTTCTGGCTTAGCGCCTCAAAATACTTCTCATCAAACGCTATCTGAGGCATGTTTTTATTTATTTCGGCTATTTCCGTAGTGCTATAGATCTTCTCCACAGTCCTGCGGAAGTACTTCTCAACCAAAATCTGGCTCTCATCCGTTACCTTTAGAACCTCTTTCGTATAGTAAAGATAAATCCCGGTAAGCCACCTGTAGTCGGAAAGATATTCCAGTTTGATATCCTCTGAACCGAGAAGTTCAAAAAGGCGGCGCATCTTCTTATACTTATCTACGAATAATTTCCCCTTTGCCTCGTCCGTGGTTAAAGTTTCCACAGCTTTCAGCAAGGTAATGCGGTCAAACTTCTGCTCTATTCCGCCAAACAACGCCAAAGTTTCCTTTGCCACAGCGATGAACTCATTTTTCAAGTCATCGGTAGTGTTGAGCATATCTTTGAGCTCTTCTTTGGTGTACATAGCAAAGGCGCGCTTGAAGTCCTTCAGTATGCCAACATAATCAATAACTAAGCCGGCCTCCTTCAGGCCCTTATACGGCCTATTGGTCCTGGCAATCGTCTGCAGCAGGCGATGTTCGCGCAGCGGCTTATCTAAATATATTGTTTGCAGCACAGGGGCATCGAACCCGGTCAGCAGCATTTCGGTCACAATCAGGATTTTCGGGTATTCTTCCTCTTTGTAGGCCGCAACGACTTCCTTTCTGATCTGCTCCATATCCTTGCCTTTATTCCGGGCAAGGAGCTCGGCCGCATAGTCAGAGATTATTTTTTTCTCCGGAGATTTATCATCTTCGGGGGTATAACTCATCACGACTTCGGAATACTTTGAGGGGAGATGTTTATCCAATTCCCGCTTGTAGTGAATACAGGCTTTGCGGGAGCAGGCGACAACAATGGCTTTAAATTTCCCATCGACATTTGCCACGAAATGCTCGGCAAGGTTTTCGGCCACTTTAGCGATACGTTCCGGATTCTCCAAGTGGATAGTAATCGCGTCCAGTTTACGTCTAACTCCGGCCTCCACCGAATCCCGGACATCCTCGGGAATTTCCTGGAGTTGCGAATCCACAAAAGCGTCCAATTCCTCTTTCTTCAGGTGAACATCTTTTTCAAGGCGAGGCTCATACGCTATCTGCACCGTGAACTTATCCGCCATTGACTCTGTAATAAAGTACTTATCCAGGAACCTTTCTTCAGGAGGATAGCTGAATTCGTTGTATGTGTTGCGCTCTTCCCCCTTGGCGATAGGCGTGCCAGTGAATGCGAACATAAACGCGTTTTTCAGTACCTGTCCCATCTGGCCGGCCAGATTCCCGTATTGGGTGCGGTGCCCCTCATCAATAAATGCCACAACATTCTTGCGAGATCGCAGCGAGTTCTCTGATTTGGCAAGTTCCTTTGTCAGGTCGTCCATTTCGCCAGGCCGGAATTTATGAATCAGAGTAAGCAGTATATCGCGACGGCCGCGGAAGTCGTCGTGGCTTATAACACCCTTGAGGCTTTGTACGGAGTCGATAAGGTAAGGCTTTAACCCTACGGCATTGAGCTCATTCTCAAGCTGCTCTTGGAGCTCATCACGGTCAACGACAAAGAAGATGGTGGGCTTCCCCATCTCCTCCATGTGGAACATCTTAAAGGCCGCAAAGATCATGGTTAAGGTTTTACCAGAGCCCTGCCAATGCCAGATAAGACCTTTATTCCTATCAGTCTTCCCCGCCAGGTTGTCAGAAACACGCTGAGCCATTTTGCTGGCCGCCCGGTATTGCATATACCTAGGCATAACCTTTGTGGCAGCACCATTCTCAATACGAAAAAAGATATAGTTGCGCAGAATATCCAACAAAACATCAGGGCGCAGCATGGCAAGCGCGGAATCCACGGAGTTTTTCCCCTCCTCCTTCCACTCGTAAACCTTTACGTCTTCCTGCCACGGGACAATGGGGAAATATTTGGCCAAGGTTTCAACAGCCATACCTATCTGCAAATATTTAAAGGGCTCCGGGACCTTGGGCTCGTAGTCTGCTTTAATCTGCCGGTAGGCGGTAAGCCAGTTAGTGGAAAGCGCAGCCGGGTTTTTGCATTCTATCAATACCAACGGGATACCGTTAACAAACAGAACGATATCAGCTTTAATAAAGTTGTCGCCATTCTGAAACTGAACCTGGCGAGAGACAATAAACTCATTGTTCGCAATGTTTTTGTGATCGAATAGTTGAATATACTGAATTACACGCTCTTTCTCATGCTTTACCGGAACCCCGAACTTAAAGAATTCCAGAATATCTTTAATACCGCCCTGACTTGAGGACTTCAATTTAAGCTCATTGACAGTTTGCTTAATTTCTTCTGGTCCGACATGCAACTCCGCATTAATTTCCTTTAGCTTTCTATCCAGGTTAATCAAAAGCAACGGTTCTTCAAAACTTTCCCGAGACAGATCCCCAGGCAGGACATAGGTCCAACCCAGTTTCTCCAACTCCGCAGTAAAATACTCCTCAACGACATTCTTTTCTTTGAAGTTATCTGTCATAGTTGTGCTCTATCTGCCTTTGGTGCCAAGCGCCCGCTTAATGGCTTCCATCATCTTCTCTTCAAACTCATCTGTTACTAGTTTCTCGCAAGAATTCTCATAGTCCACCCAGGACTGCCCAGAAATATCCGAGGATGGCTTCTCCTTGCTTCGTTCTTTGATTGGGATTACCCGTGTGCCCCAGGTTAATGCCACGCCCATCTCAATCATGACATTCGGGTTACGATCTGAAGTTTCAAAGAATGCAATGTCCGCGCTGATTATATCCCGGGCTATTTGGTTAAACAGATGCTCACCAAGCCCCATTGATAATGCCTTGAAATTGAGTCGAACCGCAGTTTTTTCCGCGGCATTATACCGTGCAACAATCTTTTCCAGATGTTGCTTGAGGTTTTGTTTAAACTTCTCGGTATCGTACGACTCCGACACAAACTGCATCCCCAAAACGACGAACAATTCTTCTTTTTTCCGCTTCCGCAAAGCGACATCTTCCCAGTCCAGGTCCGTGAAACCATACGGAGAACCTATCGGATTAAGTGGTTTATCCGGCAGGACCGAAACTGCTGGGGCCGGTGTTTCTTTCTTTGAAAAAGTTTCATGATAAAGGAAACGTCCCCTCGATAAAACAAAAACAAATGCAAATCGATATGGGGCAGTTCCAAGAGTTCTATGAACCTGCAATGCCCCCAATTCTCCCAGATAATCCACCGCATCACTTACATCTTGCGGGGACAAATCTTTAAAAGCCTGCGAAAACCAGTTAAGATTTGCTTGTTCTTGATTGCTTTCAACCAATGTTTTTAATATTCGGGCCGCATTCTGTTCAATTGGGTTCATATAAACTCCACCAGCATTCAGTCGAACAAGAGACTGTTTAGAAGGCTTTTCCTCACACGTAAGAGTTTTTCTTTTTGAGCTTTCTCATTTTCAATGCGCATATCGATTTCAGAAAGTATTTCTACGACTTTCACCTGGTCATGCTTTGCCTTGGGATATGTAATCTCTAATTGGCCAAGCATTGTCGCGTTGAGCCCTTTTTTTAATTGTCCCTCACGGTGTCTTACAGCCTGCCCCCAATAAAGATTAGATTGGGTGAAATAAAACACATACTTCGGTAGAATCCAATTATTCGCCCGAAACCGTATCAAGTATGATGCAAAAACAGCATTCTTATCGGATTCAACAAGCGCTGTTTTCCCGGCAGTAGCGCCCAATCGTGCAAACAGAAGGTCCCCTTTTGAAAGTCTATAATCATTGAAAGAGTCTTTGGAAATTCGACAAAAAGGAACGCGATCCCAGTCTATCGTTCCCGACTCAGAAATATCCGTTATTCTAAGGAATTGAATCCCTGTATTCTCAGAAGTTGAAGAGGCCGTATATCCATACTGAAAACAACCAATTTCACCAAAATTACTCTCCACCCAGTTCTCTTTTGAGCCTGTATTTTTTCCTAGATATCTTTCAGCAAATATCTGTCTCAGCAAGCCTTCTTTAATCTTTTCCGCGGCATTAATCTTCTGCTTTGTTTTTTCGATCCGACCATCCACTGTTGATAGAATCTCCACAACTCTTTTCTGCTCTGACAACGGCGGAAAAGGAAGCACCACTTTTTCCAGCATATCCGTAGCAAGTTCTTTAAATGTGCTTCCAGAACTTCTATTCTCCAGCAGTTTCTTTTGGGCAATGAGGCAGTAATAATAAAACTCCGAAGACAACCCCATCCTAGGAACCAATCCTTTGCACCCTTGGTTAAAGACCCCAGCAGTTTCCAATATTGCCGTATACCCCACTGGGGCCCTAGTGGAAAGAATAAGAGATCCCTTTGGCAATAGCGTCAGGTTATTTTCGTCCAAGGCTTTTGATGTTACTTTCCGTTCGCTTCCGGAAACATACACTTTGCCTTCGTTATAGCTAAGATCAGTCGGAGTTATCCAATTGATAGTACCCCCCCTCCAATATTCGCTGCATTTCGTGGACGGAGTACTTCCGGTCTCGATTTTAAACAAATCAGAAACGTGTTTGCTTTCCCAATTGGATTTTTTGAATTTCATATTTTTATTTTTCGGACGAAAATAGAAGGGCAAAAAGCGCGAGAACCCCACCGACAATAAAGAGTGCCTGCCCTTTTTCCAAGGTTTCTTTCCTGGCAAGAATCACTTTTTCAATACTTTTCAGCGCTGAGCCGGGATTGTCAGGATTAATCTGCTGATAAGTTATTCCACTTAAAGCCAAGGTCTGCCGCCTGGACATCCGGCCCGACTAGCGGCACAATAAGCTTTTCTTTGGCTTTTGCTCTCCCTATCTCTTGTCCTACTGCCATAGCCCTAGAAAGTGTTCTTTCCGTGATTACAGCCAGCACCAAATCGGATTGATCAAGCCAGGAGAAAATAGTCGACCAAGATTCCGTGCCTGGGTTTTTATCCTTATCCCAGAAGAACACCTCGCCATGCGGAGCCACATGCTGCGCTATTTTATAAACCAGGCCAAGATCCGGGGTGCTATAACTTATAAACACTTTCATAATTTTGCCTCAATCCTTACTGCCATTTATGCTTCCAGTTGCCGTTGTCATCATAATTTAAAGACTTTGGATACCCACATGCGTTCCAGACAACATCAAAAATTGGTCGCAACAATTTAGCGGTCTCATTATTATCCGAAGCCATTTCCATACCTTCCAACAACACATCTGGCAGAATCATATCGTTACGATCTATTTTATTCTGATGAATGGGGAGATAGTTTGGGCCAAGAGCCATTTTGGCGCCTCTAACACCCAGCATCGAAATCGCAATAACATATGGCGCAGGGACTTCCCACCCAGACAACGTATGAGCATATCCTGCGACCTTTTGAATTATATCTGCCTCATAATGGACACTCGGGATCATTGGGCCAGTTTCAGAGCTATACATAAAGTCCGTAGTGACAGTTTCAATAATTCCACTTCTGTAAACCTGGCAATATGACTGCTTTTCACTATAAGTCATCAACCCGTCCAAGTTTATTCTTTTGTTATATCCACTCGCATACAACGGGGGCAAATATGTATCGCGAGCCAATAGAGAATTAATATCGAGCGTTTCCTTTGAAGTGAACGCCGACACCGGAATTACGTGAAGGATAAGCCGTTCCGGCCCATCCAATTGTATCGGCATTTCACCCGAAACTATTCTCGATACTCGCTCACCCCGAAATTGCTTAATTTTTTCCGCGACAGAATCCGAAAGTAAAAATGCAGACCTCAGTTCAGCAACGTCCATTTGGTACTTGCCGGCGCTATTCCGAGTAAAAAACCTGGACAGATTCCTAAAAGTAACCATATGCGGCGCCGCCCAACTTTTGCCGACACGTATGAGTATAACCCCGCCATTAGAAAAGCCCTCTATCGGCTTTATATGAATTGCCGGCATCCTGGGAGCAACAGAGGTCCGGATAATATTCTCGATACGCAACACTTCTGCATCAAGACCACCCTGCAATCCAACTATCTCCTTTGGAATCCCATCATCTTCAGATATCCCATAAAGTATATCGCCGCCGGCTGCATTAGCAAAGGAGGAAACATCCGCTAGAAATTCCCGCTTCTGCTCGTCAGAATCATCAGGCAAAGTCCTCTTATACTCCATAGTCCGCTTCTCGCGGACCTGGCGCTGAAGCAGAGCATCAATATCTTCCTTCTTTATACTGTCAAAACTTTTTTCTATCATGACCGGACCCCATTACTTAGCCCCGCAAGGTTGTCTTACGGGGCCAAGGGTAAACGCCGGAAGCACTTCAACTACCTGTTGCAACCGACAGCCGGACAGCGCCAGTAGGTCCCTTGCGGAACCGCAGGATGGACGCCATTATCCGGGGGATTGTACTTATGGAAGTACTCGCACTCTTTCGAGTACGCACCCTGAGCGGACGAAGTATATTCAAACCAAAATGAAGTATAACCTCTGCCCTCACCAGCCGACTGCGGAATGCGGGTAGCCAGATCCGTATCTGACCTGCCAACATACGCGGCCGACTTTCCATCTTTGGAAAGAATATACACACCCGGGGATGTTTGCCGAACATAAGAGCTAACATCCGAGATGTTATATGGTCCTATTAACATGTTTTCACCTCCTTTTTCCGAGATTTGACTCCTAAAGATTCCATAACACATGCTTCTTCCAGTTCGCAGGCAGGCCTATATGCCCCCAGAAACCCGGAACTCTGGGCAAATCAGTAAACACGGCCTCTATTGAGGCATGCCATTCTGCGCGTATGGCATCACTAAAGACCTTGGACTCCAACACAGCATTGATGGCATAAAGAACAGAGCCGAACCGCACCCCGCTAAGGCCGTTCCACTTTGGATTATTTACCGGAAGCACTAGCTCGACCGACAGGTTCCTGTTCCACAGGCTGGAATGATGCGCACAGATATTCCTGATGTAGGTAAAGTTATGAAACCACTTGGACAATACCTCGGAGTGTATGCCATATTCACGGGCCACAGGGATCTGGTCCTCCCTGAGCATACCCGAGTATAGCTGCGACAGCAGCGCCATAGAAATTGTCTCTACCATTACCCAGACCGGCAGGGCCGGGTATTCCTGGTAGTGAAGCTTGAAGTGCCCTATAAACACTTCAGAATTTTCTTTCTCCCGGGCCTGCCGGTGGACCTTATCGATCCATTCAGGCCACTTGCTCTGTCCCTGCACCCGCCCATAGAACTGGCGTTTGAAGTTATTGGGGTCTTCATGGGCAAAAGTGCCGTATTTGTGCGCAAGGCTATAGGCAATAGCCGTTCGCAGAGATATTTCTATATGGCCAATAGCTGAAAAGACGGCGTTCCTAAGCCTGGCGTCAAACTCATACAGCTTGACCACGTCTTCCAGGGTTGTGCCGGGAATGAAAGTATGGGGAGGATTCTCGAACGGCAGAGTGTAGGCGCGCAGGCGGTAATAGTTCACGCGCCGCAGGAGCAGTTCTGCTTGCGCAGGGTCAGCGATCTGCAGGCCGCGAGAAGAGAGCAGCGCCACCTGCTCGGGGAAAGTTTTGCGGGGCTTATCGTATTGCTTCATACGATAAGCCCCGAAAAAGACAATGCCTGCCGAAAATGCGCATTAACCCGAAGGTTAAGAGGCGTGGCAGGCTTGTTGTCTATAGTGTAGCATACGGAATTCCGGAATTCAATACCCAACCCGGCAATGCTAGGGCACCAGTTGCACAGGTTGATATTGAAGTATTTCATATGCTGTGGCAAACTATTTCGCCAAGAGTTCCTTGATGTACCCCTCTATCCGCACGTCGAGCTCCTTGGACTCCACCTCAAGCCTGCGGAGCTCGGCCCACTCTTTTTCTATGTCGATAATTTCTTCGACTTCTTCCGGAAACACATACAGCGTGATGTTGAGGTTATAATCGTTGCTCCGGATTTCCTCTATCGGCACTGCGCGGGATACGCCCTTTATTTCCTTGAAGCCCCTATACGCCGCGGCGATGTTCTTTATGTTCTCTTCTGAAAGCGCATTGAGTTTGCGAACATCGGGATGTTTAACATACTCGCTTGAGGCATTGATTATCAGGACCTTGCCCCTGCGCTCCTTGGGCTTGTTCTTGTTGAAGAACATCAGTGCCCCAGGGGCCGGGGTATTGTAGAACAGCTTTTCGGGCAGCAGCACCAGGCATTCCAGCCAGTCATTCTCAAGAACCTTCTGCCGTATAGCCTGCTCCTTGCCACCACGGAACAAACAGCCGTTATCTATTACCACACCGACGCGCCCCCTTCGGTCGTTGGCCGAGGCGAGCATGTGCTGAATCCACGCCCAGTCGGCAGACTGCCCTGGAGTAAACCCAAGCGAGAAACGTTTCTGCCAGAACTCCGCTTTCTTTATAACATCCTCGTCGTACCCGTCCTGGTTCCACGGCGGGTTGGCAATTACAACGTCAAAAGTCTTTATCCCGTCACCCTCCTTGAACTTAGGGTACAAGAGCGTGTCACCATAGTTAAGGCTGCAATCTCGCATATCATGGACATACATGTTCAGCTTAGCGAGGGCGATGGTTTTCTGGTTAACCTCCTGCCCATAGAGGAGTATTTTTTTTGCCTGAGCCTCACCCTGTGTCTCCTCGACATGTTTATAGGCGCCAATAAGCATACCCGCAGAGCCGCAAGAGCAGTCGTATATGGATTCTTTCGGCTGAGGATCAAGAATCTCGTTCAGAAGCTTCACGACCTCACGAGGCGTGTATATCTCCCCTTCCTTTGCCTTGTCCGGGGCGAAGTACCTGAGGATCCACTCGTAGGCGTCGCCTAAAATATCCGGCGCGACGTTGTGGAGTTTCTTTTCGCTGAAAAGCTCGACCAACTGGCGCAGTATCTCTGTGTTTTCCCTGTTGGAGGTAAACTGAACAAAGTCCACGCTGTCCAAGATGTCTTTAAGCTCCGGGTTCCTGTCAGCCAGAGACTTAAGCGCCTTGGAAAACACTGAGGAAAGGTTGCTGACATTTTTCCGCATGTTCTCCCAGCGGTGCTCTTCGGCCAGGTCAAAGTCGTGATAGGCCGGACTTCTCGCTTCCTTCTTAGCCTCCTCCTCACTAAGGCCGTCCTTGATGGCATCTTTATAGGCTTTTTCGAAGTCCAGCTCCCACTTGTCGCTTACCCGCTTCATAAACAGAAGTATAAGGATAAACTTATAATCCACCCGGGTCCGGATCAGGTCTGCCGCCTTGCCGAGTATAGCCTCAATGTCGGCACGGCTCAGCTTGCCGCCGCTGGCATGAATATCCTCCGAAAGGTTGAAGCGGTCTTTAAGGGTATATATCTTCTTGCGGGCGTCTTCCTTATTGAACTGAACTTCAAGCCAGCCCTTCTGCCGCATCTCGGAGATGAAAACGGGGACCTGAGAGGCCGTATCATTTTTTTTCTTGCCCAGGACGGTAACAGCCTCCGGCATGGTGAACTCCCTTGTTCCGAAAGCCTCCCACAGCAGCGAATAGCGCTGATCCAGGTAGGATATTTTCGGCATTTTTGTCTCTTTGTTCGTCTTCACCGTGGCCTCCGATACATAAACGATTTCAAATTGGCTTATTTAATAACCTTTCCATATTATACACTACCAACCCAGCCCTGTCAAGCCCCCCCCAACCCACCCATCAACCCCCGCCCGGCCTAGCCCACCTACCACTTTTCCATTTCCTCCCGCGATCGGCAGCGAGGGCAAGCCCAATAGTGCTCCCAGAAAATAAGCCCGTAGGCAGCCGTTCGGAAAACCATCTTTCTCCCACACCTAAAACAGCGGGGCGCCCCGCCTATAATAGCCTGAAGCCGCAACTCTTGCCGGTCTCTAAGGTTGTAAGCGAGCATCAGCGCAATAATCGGAATGGCGTACTTCACACAGAACGCCATAATGCCCACCATCATACGAGCGAAACCAAAGGGGTCATGAGCCAAAGCCCCGGAAAAGACCGAGGCAACGATAACGTCACCGCTCCAAAAGAAAATACCCGCGATAGAAACAGCAAATATCCAGACGACCATACCGGCCTCCTTTCCTCGACGTCGCAACAGCAGGTTATTCCTGCCGTGCGTGAGATAGTGTAGCAGACCAACCCGACAAGGGCGTGTCGTGTTGGGAAAGGCTATTTTGGGCCAGAATTTCCGTTAAATTGCCGATAAATGTAATTCTCCGTCGGGTGGGTTAATACGCCGTATCATGAATGGGCGGGGGCAGGTGAGGCAGGGGCCAGGCCGGGTGCGACGGCCACACGGGAGCCAGGCGCGCCCGGCCTGGCCCTTTCCTTATGGTCTTCGCCGTTCTCTGCCCGGTGGCTGCTTATCATTAACAGAAAAGACCGCCGCGGCGGCCGCAGCAGCGGACGCCGGGGCGGTGTTTTATTATTACTGCGGCCACCGGAATGTCAGTTAAGATAGATAACAGGAACAGGCCCGCGCCGCTGGTGGCGCAGCCACAGGCGAGCGCGGGCAGAGTCTATTATGTGAGGTGTCAATACCTCCAGTTCTTTCTGGTTCACTTTTATCCCATAGTGCCGCAGTTTAGCAGCGCAGCTACGGCTTATCCCGGACGCGAGACTTTCTAT
>JAJYLJ010000187.1 GCA_021787835.1 Deltaproteobacteria bacterium
TCGCTTCCATGGCGACCTTGGCCTTGAATTTGCCTGAGAACTTCTTGCGGTTGACGCTCATATGACCCCTTTCTTTGGCAGCAGCTTTCCATTTTAGCTGACTGTCTCGTTTTGGGGGTCCACTTCACGATTCTTGAAGTGCCATTGCACTCTTAAAAAAATCATCCGCTCTCCAAATCTCTTTCTCGCCGGTGGAAACGTTTCCCCCCCATTCTGCTTGCTCCAAGGCTTTATCGACGTCACCTATTTTGTCCAGGTGCCTCCAGACACGATCACTGACATTTGCCGCTTTGCGGAGCTGCCTCGCTGTCACGATGTTATTCATTGACGACATAATACGTGAATGAATTTAACATCTGAGAAGACAGGGTGCAAGATCGCACAATACCCCCGGCCTCACGGGAGAAAAACCAAGGAGGAATTATGTCTATAGAACTTGCGGATCGATGGATGCAGGAACGGGAGGTTGCGGCGATGACGGGAATTGCGGTCAGTACGTTGCAAAATGACAGATACCTGGGCCAAGGGTTGCCTTACGTAAAAGTGGGGCGCTCAGTGCGTTATCGGTTGAAAGATGTCGTAGACTGGATGGAATCGCGAACAGTCACCCCGACAGGTGAATCTTGATGGCTACTCGCGAAGAGCTGCGTCGCGCACTGGAGGAAATCGATCTGGCGCTGTCGATGTCGCCGGGTTTTCAAGCACGTCAGGTCTTAATACAACATCGGGAAGAAATATTGCGCCAGCTCAGGCTTCGGCGCTCACCCTGGGGGAGGTGGCTTGGCCGGTGACCGCTCCGCCTCACAATCTCGAAGCCGAGCAATCAGTCCTGGGCGCGATGCTCATAACCCCCAGCATTATTCAGACGGTAATCGAGCGGATGAGTGAATCCGACTTCTACCGCGATTCCCACCGGCTGATTTACACGGCCATTGCGGAACTTGGAGAATTGGTCGATCCGGTCACGCTTTCCGAAAAGCTCAGGGCATCGGGAAGGCTTGAAAAAGCCGGCGGCGGCAATTATATCCATACGCTCATGAGCCTCTGCCCGGTGGCCGCGAATGCACCTCTTTACGCTGATGCCGTGAAGGCGGCGGCGATAAAACGCGGAGTCGCCGCGATAGGCCGTGAACTGATGCAGGGTGACTTATCAGCCGGCGATGCTGTGGCAAAACTTGAACTGTTACCTGTTACTTCCCTTAGCAATGTAACAGGTAACAGTTCGCTGCCAGTCATTCATCTAGCCGATGTCCCGGAACCGGGGCCGATGCGGTACCGGGTTGAAAAGATAATCCCCGAAAATTTCCCCACGATAATTCATGCTGCCGGTGGGATCGGCAAATCTTTCACGGCCTTATACCTAGGCCTTTGTGTGGCCGCCGGCCGCCCGGTGGCAGGGCTCGAAGTAATCCAGGGCCGGGTTCTATACATTGATTTTGAACTGAGTCAGGAAGAACAGGCCCGCCGTGTTCATCAGATTGTCCGGGGTCTGAGATTGGAAAAAGCTCCATCTGGCCTTTGCTATATCAATCCCGGAATCCAGGATAACGTTCCTACGAATATTCAGAAACTTGTTTCAAAACTGAGGGGATTCGACTTCTACATCTTTGATAGTCTGGGGGCCGCCATGCAGGGGGATATGGAAGCGGCAAAGGATGTAGCTCCCTTTTTCCGGACGATCCGCCCCTTGGGGACCGTGCTTATTCTGGACCATCAGTCGAAAGTCCAGAGCGGTCAGCAGTACAAGGATAAGGACCCCTTCGGCTCTGTTTATAAAACGAATTTCTCGCGGTCAGTTTGGCAGCTCCGCCAGACCAAACCGGATATGGGCGAAGGTCTGCTTCTAACTCTCACGCACAAGAAAACAAACTTTGGCCCCCTTAACGATCCCATCGGGCTACGTGCCACCTTCGGGCATGAATTTAAGATTGTGGCCGCTGATGTTCCGCCGGAGTCTGATAACGCAGCAGACACGGCGAGCGCAAGGATCAAGAGCGCAATTCAGGATAGACCGGCCACTAATAAGCAACTTGCAGAGATCACCGGCCTTGCTGACGGCACCATCAGGAGAGCAATATCTGAGCTTCAAAAAGACGGATACATCCGCGAATGCGGGAAGGACGGCAGGGCCTCAATATGGGCGGTGTCAAGTGACACCAAGATTCCCGAAGTTAAGTGACAGCAACTCTCCCGCACCCGGCGTTTGATTAATCCTTGAACATCACCTCCTTGTCCTTCAGCCGGTAACTCCTGCCGCTGATGCTGATGGCATAAGCATGATGCAATAGCCGGTCCAGTACAGCCGCGGCCAGCACCTCGTCGCTGGCAAAGAGGGACGACCATTCCCGGACGCTCTTGTTGGAGGTGATTATCAGGGAAGAGTTTTCGTATCGCTTGGATACGAAGCCAAAGAACAGGGTTGTGCCCTTAAACTTCTGTAAATTCATCAGCCGCTAAAGGAAGAGCGGCCATCGTTCTCCAAGATATTAGTGCTCGAGTCCAATATCAAGGAGGAGACGATGGCCAGGAACAACGGTAAGGGCA
>JAJYLJ010000054.1 GCA_021787835.1 Deltaproteobacteria bacterium
TCCAGTTTTTCACCTATACAGAGTATGGGCCTGAGACCTGATCCCAAGGCCGATTTGACCTTTAATGCTATAATCCCATCATCCTCACCGAAGATATGTCTACGCTCGGAGTGCCCGATTATCACCCAACTAACGCCAAACTCGCACAACATGGCAGGGGATACCTCGCCGGTAAAGGCCCCCTGCCTCTCAAAATACATATTCTGCGCTGCCAATGACACAAGACTACTCCCTGATAACATTTGAGAGGCGGCGAAGAGTGCTGTAAACGGAGGAGCGACTATTATATCCAGTCCCGATACCCCAGCGATTCCAGGGAGAAAGGCCCGTAAAAAGTCGGTGGTCTCGGCGGCGGTCTTATACATCTTCCAGTTTGCCGCTATTATAGGTATTCTGGTAAAAGCAGCCATACGCTATGCGCCCTTCAATGCAGCAATCCCTGGGAGCTCCTTGCCCTCCAAAAGCTCTAAAAAGGCTCCGCCTCCTGTTGACATATAAGATATGTTTTCAACCTCTCCAGCCTTGTGTATGGCCGCATCCGTATCGCCGCCGCCTACAATGCTAAGGGCGTGACCTGCGCCAACCGCCTGGGCCATAGCCATAGTACCCCTGCTGAACGGATCAAACTCGAAGGCACCCATCGGCCCGTTCCAGACAATGGTCCCCGCATCTTCTATGACCTCACGGAACAATATTGCAGAGGCAGGTCCTGTGTCGAGGGCCATCCATCCAGACGGTATCTCCTGTGATGCAACTATCTTTGTCGCCACATCCTTCTTTAATTCCTGGGCAATGACAAAATCAACCGGCAGGTAAAATTTTACATCCAGCTTCTTTGCCTTTTCCATAATTTTCCGCGCGGTACCGACAAGCGCCGCCTCGATAAACGACGAGCCGATCTTGTAACCGCCGGCCAGAAGGAAGGTGTTGGCCATCGCACCGCCGATGATCATTTTGTCCACGCGTGGGAGTATGTTTTCCAGCGCCCCAAGCTTGCTGGAGACCTTGGCGCCGCCAAGAATGGCGGTAAGAGGACGAAGCGGCTCCCCAAGCGCCTTTTTAAAGTACAAAAGCTCTTTCTTAAGCAAAAACCCGGCGGCGCGTTGGCTTATGAATTTCGTAACTCCCACGACAGAGGCATGCGCCCGGTGTGACACGGCAAAGGCATCATTAACATATACCTCTGCAAGCGAGGCCAGGGCCCCTGCAAAATCAGGGTCATTCTTGGTCTCTCCATCATGAAACCTCAAATTTTCAAGAAGCAGTACGTCCCCGTCCTTAAGGCCTTCCACCATCTTATTCACATCCGGCCCGATGCAATCATGGGCCAGGGGCACGTCACGGCCTAGAAGCTCACCGAGTCTTTTGGCCGCAGGCCCAAGGCTGTACTTCTCGGACATGACGCCCTTGGGCTTTCCAAGATGCGAGCACAGAATCAGCCTTGCACCTGCCTCGATGGCGAAACGGATGCTTGGCAAGGCGGCCCTTATGCGGTTATCATCAGTAATCCGGCCCGACTCATCAAGGGGCACGTTGAAGTCAACCCTCATGAGCACACGCCTGCCCTTCAGAGTCATCTCGTCGATATATTTCAACATGGCCGGCCTCCTCTATAGGATTGAATCGGCTATGGAAGCCACTCTCTGCCCGAGCATATAGGTATAGCTTCCAAGTTCGTTGTCATACCAGGCATAGACAACCACCTGAGTGACAGGGATCTGGATCGACGTGCAGGTGATCCCTGCGCCGCCAAGACCTTTGCATGCAAGCCTTGGATCCACCTCTATCACGGCCGTGCGGGTGTGCGTCTCCGTGCCTTCGATTATGGCCGCGGCGCGGGGCATGCCGACTATATCTGACGAGACGTTCTGCTCTTCCGTATAGATAAGGCGCCCATTCATCGGACCGTCCGCCGCATTTTTATATATATTGTTGATGATGTCGCGCTTTATCGGGTTTTCAATGCTTTCATCCTGAAGGGTCAGGACCAAAATAACAATAGAGCCTGTAGGCGTTGGGATGCGCACTGACTCTGCGATAAAGCCTATCTTTTTCATCTCTGGAAGCACCAGCGCCAATGCCTTTGCAGCGCCGGTCGTGGTAAGAATGATGTTATTTAGGATACTTCTGTGTTTCCTAAGGTCCTTTGCGCCGGCGTTCGGGAGCCTGTCCAGAACCACCTGACTACCTGTAGCCGCATGAACAGTCACCATTGACGCTGAGAGTATGCGGTTTGCCCCGAAATGATCCAGAAGCGGCTTCACCATGTATGAAAGACACGTAGTGGTGCAGGAGGCGGCCGATATCAAGACATGCCTGTCAGGCCTGTAATCATCCTCATTTATGCCCATAACCGTGGTCACCGCATCCTCTGGCATGGATAGCGCCTTGTCCTTGATCTTGAACGGGGCGGAGAGCACAACCTTTGAGGCCCCTGCCTCAAGATGCCCCCTCAAAGCACCCTTTGGGTTGTCCGCAGGGGTGGTTGGATCGGTGAATGCCCCCGTGGAATCCAATACAAGGCGCACGCCGTATTGGGCCCAGTTTATATCTCTGGGGTTTCTGTGTTCTCGCATGACCGTAACCGGTATGCCGTCTATAGTCATGGTGCCCTTTTCTTCATTGAGATCCTCGATTACACGCCCACCCTTGAACCCATAGATATAGGAGCCAAGCCTGCCATAAGTGCTGTCACGCTCGATTGATACTGCGATATCTTGGAGCCTTTGGCCTACCTGCCTTCCCACATTAACCACGATCTCAGAAAACGACCGTTGGGCCACCTGATTCCAAAGGCTCAGCTTGCCTATTCTGCCCAGACCATTGATACCCAACTTTATTGGACGCCGCTCATTTTTCACATTTATCATTCGTAAGGCCCTCCGAGTTATTATTATCAAATCTTTACGGGAACCTCCAAAAATTGCCTTTTGCCCAATGGCGGTATCGCCAGGCGGCGAAAATACTTAAAAGGGTCAGCTTGCGCCTATTCGCCCCCTTGCGACTTGCTGTCGAACAAGATCTCAATTTTTTGAAGTTCCCTTACCTTTATATCCTACACGATGTCCACCCAGATACACCATGCCTTTCCTGCCATCTATGCTTATCTTATCCCCTGCATGTATAACCTTGCCATTTATTTTTGCAATACCCTCTGATTCGAACACTTGAAGCTGCCTGAAACCCACTACGCATACCTTGTTCAGCCCAAACGCCACTATGGCCGCATGGGACGTCTGACCGCCCTTGGCCGTAAGAAGCCCATCTGACATGGATATTTCCTTTATATCATCCGGCACCGTATCAGACCTGATAAATATAAGCGTGGTATTGGGCTCATGGCCCCTGAAATATTCTATCTCCTCAAGAGTGAATACCGCCTTTCCGGACAACGCTCCGCCGCTCACACCTATGCCCCGGCCGATATAGCTTGCATCTAATTCAGGCGTTGGCACAAAGGCATTTATAACCTCACGCTTCTTCGTGGTCATGTTGCGCGTCTGAAGGACATATAGGCTGTCACGCTCCTGACCTTCGAACGTGAATTCTATCTCCTGATGGCTCCACTTCTTTTCATATATCAATTGGTTGGCAATATCTAAAAGTTTGCCGTATATTTCAGGGAAATTCTCTTCGAGGCTCATCTCCACTCCGGCGCCCATAGTCTCCTTCTGCTCCACAGAAATAGGGTAGGTAGTGACAAGACCGCTCACAATGTCTTCGCCCTGATTGCCAGGGGTGAAATCACCCCAAAGACTCACCCTGTCCAGCTTCCGCTTCGGGTTGGCCGTAAAGACGACCCCTGTGCCGGACGACTCGGAGAGATTCCCATAAGCCATTGCCTGAACGATTACAGCCGTGCCCCAATAATCGGATATGCCCATGATTTCCCTGTAGGCCCTCGCCTTTTCCGAATCCCATGAACCCATCACCATCCTTATGGCTACAATGAGCTGTTCGAAAGGATCATCTTCTATCTCAAACCCATGATCCAAAAGGGCCTTGCGATAGGCCATGGCCAGTTCCTTCATCTGCCAGCCGGCGAATCCACGTTTCTTCGTGGCGCCGTATTGGTCTTTATGTCTCTTCATCAACGAAGAAAAGACCTCACGGTCCATTCCAAAGGTCATGCCCCAAGACTGCAAAAATCTGCGATAATTGTCCCAGGCGAACCAAGGGTTGCCGGTACTTTTGGCAAGCCCCTCTATGATTTCAAGATTGCTGCCGACATTTATAATAGTGGACATCATGCCGGGCATGGATATGGCCGCCCCGCTCCTGACCGATAGGAGCAATGGATTGGAAGGGTTGCCATACTTCCTGTCCATCAAGACCTCTATCTTCTTTATGCAGGCGTCAAGTTGCCATTTGAAGTCTCTATAGACCCTGGGAAACCGCTGAAAGACAGGATAGCATCTGAAAAGTTCCGTTGTGATAATCGTGCCAGGAGGCACTGGCACCCCGTCTTCAGCCAGGAGCACAAGATTGAACCCCTTATTCCCAAGGTGTATAAGATTCCTGGTCTTGGGCTCCGGGTCATGGATAGGACATAAAAGGCGGTCAGGGTCGTAACTTAAGAGCAATTCCAGATTGTCCGGGCTCAATGCCTCTTTCTGCTCGCATAACACCTGATATATCCTTGAAACAAAGTTATCAAGGCTCTGAAGGCCCAGGGAGGGGGATATCAGATCGCGGAAGAACCTATCCGAGACCTGACGGACAAGGTCTTCATGATTAACCGCATCCTTAACCGCGGCCTGATACTTAGGCAGGAGACTCTCCGTTCCAAGCTGTCTGATTATGCGTGAAAGCCCGTCCTGATGAGGGCTTATATAATAGACATCTATCATCTCTCTGACGCCTTCGGACAGCCCCCTGATGATATCTAGGTACTGCGAAAAGGTGAAGCGCCTCATATCAACAGACTGTTCAAGCAGGCCCAGGTAGGTGGAAAAAGTCCTTGAATATACGCCGTTTATCTGGACTGCCCGCCAGAACAGACGGAGTATCCTGGCTATCCTTATAAACATAGCCATGGTGATAAAAGGTGCATCAAGTCCTGCTATCAACTGTTCGAAATAGACGTTGGCCACACCCTCCAGTCTTAGAGTAAGGCCCAAGGCATCGAACTTGCGTTCATGGTAACGGCCGTACATTGACGGGATATCCACTGCGATATGCCGCTTATAATATATATCCTCTCTTACCTCAAACCGCTCGCTGCTCAATATGACCTTTTTCAATGACTCTAGCACATCCAATATCTCAACGAGACGCTCCTCCGGGTTTCCGGGGCCAAGGGCTTCTATGGCCCTGTCCAATCCTTCAAAACCCCATCTTTTGGCCTCTTCCAGGTTCTGCTTGATCTCCTGAAACCCGAGTTTATACTTGAAAGTCTCAAGCCGGTACATCTTTACAAGGAGCTCTACACGTCTTTTTTCATAGGTAGGCACATCGCCTACCTCATCGAGGATTACAGACAGACGCTTTTCTGGAACATTCAGAAGGTCGGCAACGTGCCGGCCAAAAGGCTCAAGGCCAAGCGACTCAGCCAGATGGCGGATGGAACGCTGCACATAATCAACATAAGGCCCGGATGAGCGGATGCGGTCAAGAACCTCGCCCGGGACATACGGCGATAACGCATCTCTTTGTCCGCTGTACCAGAAACATAAAATGGCCTCTATGAAATCGACTATAAGGTTGTTGCTGTCAACATGGCTTTGTTTCCTCAAAAAATGAACCAGAACATCCTGTCTTCTGGATATTTCATCCAGCTCCGTTGATACATCCCTCAAAAGGCCCTCTGCCCCTATCTCATTAAAATATACAGGGACGACCCTGACAAACTGTTTGATAAGGTTGTACACCGGTTCTATCTCTGCATTAAGCAGCAGGCTTATGTCCTTCTGGAATAGATCCGTATCCCTTATGCACACGCCGGCAATTTTTATATTGGCGATCAAGGCCGAAAGCAGCGTGCCGCAGTCTCTTGGCTTCTGGGTTATAAGTTTCAGCCATGCCCTTATATTTTGAAGATGCGCCGGATTGCAAAGTATATGCCATTCAATATCAACACCCTTTATGCCAGGGGTCTGAAAACCAAAATCCACAACCTGTTCAAGAAATAATTCTATGAGCCTCGGATTGTCCAACTTGAAGACTTCGGCGCCGAGGACCTCTATGCACTGGATGGCTGTCTTGGGAAAATTCCCTATTTGATGCTTCAGAAAAAGGAAGCTCTTGGGAAGCACCTCTTGGAGCTGGCCTAGCTGCGCCGCCCTTACAAGCCCCACGAGCCTGCGATTGATTTGGCGGAGCACCTCCTCATGTATGACGGAAAGCCCTTCGAGCTCCACCAGATGGAAAAGGAAGAGCAGGTACATGTCTATCTCATGGGCCCCATTTCCCCCGGCCTCGGCGACAAATGAAACACCTCCGAATCTTTGCGCAAACTCCTGAGCGATCAATCTATAGGCCCTCACTAGCTCCAAATGATCCGGAAGCGGGGCAAGACACAGAAGAATCTCCAAGCCGCCATGTCTGCCCGAGCAATCCCTGATAGCGCCGGCCAGCGAGGTCAATCTTGCATGCGATACCGGCTCAAGGGTCATGGTCATATAATCCAAGTCCTCGCCGGGGATCTTGAGCCCGTAACGCTTAATGGTTGCCTTGAACCATTCTATAGGGTCTTCGATGGCAAGCCAGTAGGATATGGTCTCGGAATGCACCCTCATCACGAGCCTTGCCGCCTCGTCCCACAAATCCAGAGGGGCTTCACGCCCCTTGAGTCTGACAGCCAGTCTTACAACAGCGCGGGACAACGGATGACTGCTCTGCAAAACCGCCTGGATCATGCCGTCATCAAGGGCATTTAATTCAAAAAAGGCGTCTTTCAAAACAAGGGTAAGTTTTATGAGGGTTGTGTCATTCAAGACCTGGATGACCTTTTCAAGAAAAGCGGTCAGGGCCTCTATGGCCTGGACCTTATGGGCCTCCTTCGGCGCCTTTTTAATCGCGTCCACAAAGGCCAGAATCAAGACGCCGATTGCATCCGCGCCGGAATCGCAGCGGCTGATGGTGACAAAATTTTTAAGGGCGAAGTCTCTTAACTCGCTTATTACGGCGCCCCAGTTTGCAAAAGGATGGTGAAGCTCATAAACAAGATGCTCGGCTGTCCTTAAAAGCCCATGATAATCCCTTAAGGCGTCCTTCAGGACCTGATATCTGACGCCTATCTCTACAGCCGAGACAGCAGTCTCCCTGAGATTCTGTCGCAGGGCTTCGGATTCAAGCATCGGCTAAAACGCCTCTTTCGCCTCCATATACATAATCAAATCAAGCACCCTGTTGGAATACCCCCATTCGTTGTCATACCATGACATAATCTGGACAAGGTCTCCACCCATAACCTTGGTGCAAAGACCATCCACTATCGATGACCTTTGATCGTGTAAGAAATCGGAAGAAACGAGCGGCTCTTCCGTGTAGCCCAGGTAACGGCTGCATGCGTTTCTGATGGCTTCATTGACTTCTGGGACGGTCGTCGTCCTTTCCGTATGGACGACCATGTCCACAATGGATACATCAGGCGTCGGCACGCGCACGGCTATGCCGTCAAGCTTGCCCGCAAGCTCCGGTATGACCTTACTCACAGCGGCGGCCGCGCCGGTCTTGGTGGGTATCATATTGACGCCCGCGGCCCTCGCCCTTCTAAGGTCACTGTGTGCAAAATCCAAGAGCCTCTGGTCGTTTGTATAGGCATGAACCGTGCTTACCAGGCCCTTGACGATACCAAACCTGTCCAGCACAACCTTTGCGACTGGCGCCAGGCAATTTGTGGTACATGAGGCATTTGAGATCACATAATGCCTCAATGGATCATAGTCATCTTCATTCACCCCCATGACAATGGTTATATCCTCGGCCTTGGCAGGCGCGCTGATCACGACCCTCTTGGCTCCAGCCTCAAGATGTCCCCTTGCGCGGTCTCCATCCGTAAACTTGCCGGTGGACTCGATGGCATAACGCACGCCCGCCTCTTCCCATCCCAGTCTTGAAGGTTCTTTTATAGCAGTTACCCTTATCTCAACCCCGTCAACAGATATACCTCGGGCTGTAACCTTAATCTCGCCCGGAAACGGCCCCATTACAGAGTCATATTTCAATAAATGGGCCATGGTGCTTACGTCCGTAAGGTCGTTAACGGCGACTATTTCAATGGCGGCGAATTCTTTATAGGTCCTTGCCGCTCTAACTATATTTCTCCCGATACGGCCAAATCCGTTGATTCCTATTTTTATCGACATTTTCTAATCTCCAATCTCAAGGGTCATGACAAACTGTTTATGCAGAGGATCAGTTAAACCGCCTCCAGCGATTTCACGGGCCGCTCCAAAACCTGATTTTCGGTAGAATGCTATTGCAGACAGATTATTCCTGTTCACGTCAAGCACAAGCCTTGTCCCCATATGCGCCTTGGCCCATCTAATGCAAAGGTTCATCAATTTCATCCCGGCGCCGCGACGTCTAAAACAAGGGGCAACGGCCAGATTTATAATATATACCTCGTCCACAAGCCACCTGAAACACATATAACCCGCTACACATGAAGGCGTACTTACAGGGGCGGCTACCCAAGAATGACAGCAAGCGGCCTGGCCGGCCAACTCTTCCCCAAAATCCGCCAGAGACCATGGGTCGTTATGTGATACTGCTTCTATGGCCAGCATCTGCGCCAAGTCAGCCTGTCTGGCATATCTAACAATCCACATCAAATATCATCTGTTTTTAAAAATATTTTTCAACCGTTGCATGTCAATCACTGTGCAAGAGGGTCCTGGTCAAGACATTTCAAGATAATATATTTATTTTTTCAATATCGCCGATGCCTGGTTGATGCTCTTTCTGCCATAATTAACAACCTCGTCAGCAACCTCGGCCAGTGTCCGCTTCTTAACACGGCACTGGCATAGATTAATCAACATCGGCAGATTGACGCCAGTCACTACCTCAATTTTTTCTTCTTCAAGAAAGGCAAGGGTCATATTGGCTGGCGTGCCGCCGAACATATCGGTAAGTATAAGCACGCCGTCACCCGAATCCACGGCTCTTACTGTTTTTTCTATTGCAGCCTTCAGCTCGTCAACGTCCCTGGAAGGATCTATGGAAACAGCCTCCATCTGTGCTACATTGCCTACAATAAAAATAGCCGTGTCAAGTAATTCCTGGGCAAGCCGGCCATGAGCAGCAATAACTACGCCTACCATTTTTAAGCCTCCCTGTTAAGATCCCTATGGTTGACAATGACTTCCTCGCCTTCTCGTGTGAGCCTATCGCTGAAATATTCAGCTATAACCACGCTTCTATGCCGTCCTCCGGTACAACCCACAGCAATTACAAAATAAGACTTTCCTTCATTCCGGTATCTTGGCAAAAGAAATTTGAGCAACCCCCCTGAATGAGACAAAAATAGATTTGTGTCTTCGTGGCCCAGCACAAAATCACAAACCGCCTTGTCCAGCCCGCTTAATTCCTTGAGATCTTGCTCAAAGTAAGGATTGGGAAGGAAGCGCACATCAAACACAATGTTTGCATCGGCAGGGAGCCCGTATTTAAACCCGAACGACATGATATGCACGACCATCTGATCCAGACGCTTTCTGGGGTCATATAGATCAAAGACATGCTGGCGAAGCTGGTGAACATTTAAATCGGATGTGTCAAGCAACTTGTCCGCCGACTCTCTGAGGTCCATCATCTTATTTCTCTCAAGCCGTATCCCCTCTAAAACCTCTCCTTGGGGCTGCAAGGGATGATGCCTGCGTGTCTGACTATATCTCCTTATTAAGACGTCTTCTCTCGCGTCAAGGAATAAAATCTCAAGATGGAATCCATCTTCTTTTATCTTTGAAAATATGAAACCATACCGGTCAAGAAAGGTCTCTTCCCTAAGGTCCATAACCAATGCGACCTTTGTCGGCCCTTTTGATGTGCTGTTGGTAAAGGATAAAAACTCTGGCAAAAGGACTATGGGCAAATTATCGACACAAAAATAACCAATGTCTTCAAAGGCCTTGAGGGCCGTACTCTTGCCAGAACCTGACATACCGGTAATGATAACCGTCTGGATCAGCCTGCCATTAGAGATGCTCACATGATGGCCCCTTTGGGTTGTCCGAGCCTTGTCCTCTCAACCCAGCTGCAACCAACGGGCTGACGGCGCTGCGAAGATAAAAGATATGCTCATGCCATCACTAGGGTTGCATGAGACCGAGGGTGCCGTCCTTCCGCCAATAAAGCACATTTATAGCACCTGTCTCGGAATTGTTAAAGGCCAAAATATCACGGCCCATCGTCTGAAGTTGTATAACCGCCTCTTCAACGGGCATGGGCTTGGCTGGCATTTTTTCCATTATAATAACACGATCACCGCTGTCATCATTTATCTCAGCGCCCACGTCCTCAGGCGCAGCACCCGCCCCCTTCTTGTTGCCATGCAACCTTTCCCGGAATCTTTTAAGCTGTCTTTCTATTTTGTCAGACAAAAGATCAATCGCCGTGTGCATATTGTCCTGTTCTTCCTTTGCGGCAGCCCTTATGCCATCACCAGCAATAATCACCTCGGCGGTATTTCTGAATTTTTCCACGGAGAGCACTACATTTACATCCATCGGACCGTCGATATATTTTTTTAATTTTTGGAATCTTGTGTCCACATAATTACGCAATTCATCTGATTGATCACAATGCCTAAAAGTAATATTTATTCTCATTAAATCCCTCCATATATTTTATTTTTATTGGATATTATAATGCTTTATTTGACATAAGGGCGCTTTCTATGGCTAGATGGCAATATTCCCAATATCTCTCTATATTTGGCAATTGTTCTTCTTGCTATATTGATATTATCGTTTTTTAACAGCTCAGCTATCTTAGTATCGCTATATGGTTTTTTAGGGTCTTCAGATTGAACTATTTGTTTAATTTTTTGTTTAACGCTTTGACTAGCAACATCCTCTCCAGTATCTCTTCTAATTCCAGCATTGAAAAAAAATTTCAACTCAAATAGACCTTGCGGTGTTTGTGCATATTTGTTTGCCGTAACTCTGCTTATTGTAGACTCGTGCATCTGGACATCTTCAGCTATATCTCTTAAAATTAGCGGTTTCAAATAATTAATACCTTTATCAAAAAATTCTTTTTGGAATTTTACTATACTTGCAGTTACCTTATAGATTGTTTTTTGTCTTTGTTCAATAGTACGCATCAACCAAATTGCAGACTTTAATTTATCATGTATGAATTCTCTTTCCGTATCTGAAGATACATTCTTAGCTAATGCATTGCGATAGAAAGAATTGATTTTAAGTTGCGGTATGCCCTCTTCGTTAAGACTGATAATATAATCATTATCTAATTTATAGATGTAAATATCAGGGATTATATAATGAGTCTCATCTATATTATAGAGTCTGCCTGGACGAGGCTCAAGGTGGCTTATTACATTTACGGCTTCCGCTATTTCATTAACAGTTCTCCCTGTAGCCTTTGCTATGACTTGATAATTATATCTTTCGACATCTGGAAAATATTTAACAATCAAATCCGTCACCAACTGATCAGATACTCCGAGATGCTCAAGCTGAATCAGTAAGCACTCTTTTAGGTCTCTTGCCGCCACACCTACAGGATCAAACATCTGTATCTTCTTTAACACCGCCTCAATCTTTTGAGGTTGGCAATGCAATTCATCAGCAAGTTCTTCAATATTTATTTTTAGATAACCATTCTCATCTAAATTGCCTATAATCAGGCCACCAATGGTCCGTTCTTCTTCGTCATTCATATCGGACATCTGAAGTTGCCACATCAGATGCTCCGTAAGATCAGTTGACTGGGTCAATAAATTCTCATAATTGGGGCCCTCTTTTTCCTCAAAGGAATACGACTGGATGGCGGATCGCTTGTCATCCTCCCAGAAATCCTTCCAGTCTATCTCTTGAAGCGCCTTATCCTCCCACGGCGTCTTTTCAAGCTCTGACGACGCAAGGCTTGGAAGCAAGGGCTCTTCCCATTGCGGTGCCTCTTCAGCAGTGCCGCCCTGATCCGGCTGCGTCGGATCAGGGGAGACTTCAGAAGTGTCCTCGTCTAAGATGGGGTTCGATTCCAGCTCTTGATTTATTGTTTCGATTAAATCCACTCTTGACAACTGAAGAAGCTTGATAGCCTGCTGTAGCTGAGGCGTCATAACCAACTGCTGGGCAAGCTTCAAATTCTGCTTCAGTTCCAGGGCCATATCAATTAAAGTCTAAACGACTCTCCTAGATATATCTTCTTTGCGAGCACGCTTGAGGCGATATGTCCGGGCGCACCCTGTTCAATTATGCTACCTTCATTAAGAATATAGGCCCTATCGCATACAGTCAAAGTTTCACGGACATTGTGGTCCGAGATGAACACACCTATACCACGCTCCTTAAGCCTCCTTATGATCTTCTGAAGATCTGCGATAGCAAGCGGGTCCACCCCGGCAAACGGCTCATCGAGCAATATGAATTTAGGCTCGGTGGCAAGTGCCC
>JAJYLJ010000188.1 GCA_021787835.1 Deltaproteobacteria bacterium
AAAAATCCGCTGTAACTGCGTGGCCTTTGCGACAGAAGATCAACGCGATTTTATCCTTAAATTTGCTGACAAGCTCCTGGCTGGGACCGAGATACCCGTTTAATCACTGAAAAAGGCGCAAAAGAGTTATGATACAGATAAACATTGACTGCGAAGGACCGATAACCCAAAATGACAACGCCTTTGAGCTATGCGAGGCGCTCATCCCAAACGGCGGGGAATTCTTTGCCAGGGTCAGCAAATACGACGACTACCTTGCGGACGTTGAAAAAAAAGAAGGTTACAAGGCGGGTGATACGCTGAAACTCATCCTCCCATTTCTTAAGGCATTCGGCGCAACTGATAAACTGGTGGAGGAATTTTCACAAAGAACCCTCTCGCTCTTATCCGACGCGGACCTCATGCTCAAAAGACTTGTGACCCTCGGCCCTACATTTATTATCAGCACGAGCTACAGGCCCTATCTCAAGGCGCTTTCCAACGTTACCGGCTTTCCCATGGAACAGATTTACTGCACAGACGTTAACCTGGACGAACACAAGGCCGACCCATACGAGGTGGAACGCCTAAAGGCCATAGCCTCGGAGATAACCGCCATGCCGCTTCTTTTCTGGACCGAGAAGAAGGCCGGGGGAGGAGAAAGGCTTACAGATGAGGCGAAACAGGTACTTGATAAACTTAACGTCATCTTCTGGGAAGAGATACCGGCCATGGAGATAGGCAAGGCATACGCACGCGTAAACCCTGTAGGCGGTGCGGAAAAGGCAAGAGCTGTCCTTGACAGCATGAAAAAGACAGAGCTTGCCTTTGACCATATCGTATATGCAGGGGACAGCATCACAGATGTGCAGGCGATGAAACTTGTAAAACAGGGGGGCGGGGTTGCGATCTCCTTCAATGGCAACAGTTACGCCCTTGAAGAGGCAAACTTCGCCCTGCTTGGAGAAAGCCCGTTTGCAATAGCAGCCATCGCCAAGCTGATCACCCTTAAGGGCAAAGAAGGGCTCTCAAGGCCTCTGGAAAGGAAAAACCCCATTGGAGGCGAAGGCTTTATCGCCTGGCTCAAGGAACACGGAGTCAAAGACGATTACATAGAGCCGCTTCTTGCACACCACAAGACCATCCAACTCTTTAAAATCGACGGGACACCCGAACAAAACCTCATACAGAGAAGCCAGCGCATGAGAAAGATCGTAAGGGGCCTGAGGGTGGGCGGCCTTGGCTAGAAACTAGACGAGCAATCCCTTCAAATTCAGCCTCGCTAAACGAAGGCTCATTTTTAAAACGATGGTCGAGCGTATTTCCAGGCTGAAAACGCTGAAGCGTCAAAAGGCCACCTTCCCCTTTCAACTCATCCACCCAAGTTCTCACAGTCTCTTTTGTGTGGAACCTGGGAAGAACGGTCATCCGGAACTCGTGCGATATGCCGGACGCCTTTATAAGCCGTATTGATCTTTTTATTCTGCGGGTATCCACGCGGACACCGGCGCATTTGGAGTAACGGCTGTCTTCAATCGCTGTCTTCACATCCATTGAGACATGATCCGTAAGTCCGGCATCGAGTATCTTCTCAAGTATCTCTGGAAGATATCCGTTTGTATCAAGCTTTACCTTAAAGTCAGCGTCTTTAAGTGTTTTCAAGAGCCCCTGAAGCCCAGGACTTGCCGTGGGCTCACCGCCTGTAACACAAACCGCCTCTATCCACGGCCTAAGTCTTTCGAGCCTTGCGATGGCGCAAGCGACTTGCATGGAAGGCATCGCATCAGGGTTTAGAACAAGGTCCCTGTTATGACAAAAAGGACACCTGAAATTGCACCCGCCAAGGAAAAACACGGCGCAAAGCCTGCCCTTCCAGTCAACAAATGAGCTATCAAGAAGGCCCTTTATCTCAACCATTCCTGTATCTATCCCATCCCGTTAACAAAGAGACCCTTACGTAACTGGCGGGCCGCGGCCGAACTCTCCCTTCCCTGGCGGTAGACACACGCCCACGGGCCAGGCCATGCGGCCTTGCCCTGCCACCTGTGCGGGATACCCGGCCACGGCCCGCCTTGACCAGGAGTTATGCAGAGGTCTTAAAAAGGGGATCGATGGAACAAAGACCGCCTTCGCAAGAATCCGTACCGGGGATAACTGACCCCAACCTTGCGGCAAGCGCATCCTTAGCGCGGCTAGCCAGCGCGTCCACGATCTCGGCCAGGTCCGTGTGCGCCCTGCCTTCATCATCGATGATGATCGGAAGCGACCTTCTCGCCTCTTCCACAAGACCGTGCCAGGCAAGCTCGGCAAGGCCTTCGGCATTTTCCTCTGTAAGTATCACCTCTTCTATATCCAAGGCCTCGATATTAAAGACATCGTGTATGTCCCTGCAACGTCCGCACTTGAGGCTTGTAAAAAATATCATAGGTATCGCCCCCTTTAAAAACCCTGATCTCTGTACCTATCCTTAAGCTCCCCGCGCTTACCCTTATTCCATGCGGACACCCTTGTGAAATATCCGGTTATCCTGGTAATGAAGTCGATGTCATCAGA
>JAJYLJ010000189.1 GCA_021787835.1 Deltaproteobacteria bacterium
AAATAAAAATCTCCGGAAACGGAGTTTTTTATTTTTGGTGGGTCGGCTGGGATTCGAACCCAGGACATCCTGCTTAAAAGGCAGGCGCTCTACCAGCTGAGCTACCGACCCCCACCATTTGTCATTCTGAACCCGCTTGCCCTTCCGAAGCTTGAGCGTAGGAGGGATCCGGAATCCAAGATTAATCAATATAGATTCTTCAACAAAGTTCAGAATGACACTGAAATAACCCTGCTATTTTACCAAATTCTGTACGTTTGGTCAATCGAGACGACGTAAATCGAGACGACGTAAATTCCATTTCGAACCGTGACGCCTTGCATAGGGTGCCACCCTATGCAGCGAACACGACTCACCAAAGCGTCACAACTTAGGGCGACCTGTTCGTCCGAATGCCTGCTGAACATGGCTTTTCCGGTTGTGTCACCTAGATCATTCATTGAAATCGCCTCAAAGTTTTGCTATAGCAAAACTTTGAGACACTTGCATGCACCCACAAACCAACTCACCCAATCACCTACTGGCCTAATCTAGAACGGCCAGAACTTGGGCTTTTCTTTGCCTTCTTCCTTGGCAAATTCTTCAAGGAGTTCCTTCTGGCGTTTTGTTAACTTTTCTGGCACCCGGACTTTGATAGTAACGAGATGGTCGCCTCGCCTGCCGCCGCCATGTACCGTCTGGTACATGGCGCCGCCAAGATGCGGCACGCCGCGCCCGGATAGCTTAAATACCTTCTCGCTTTGAGTCCCGGCGGGAATTTTGAGCTTCACATCTCCGTCAATTGTAGGAACTTCGATCACCGTTCCCATTGCCGCTTCGGCAAATGAGATTATGGCAGTATTTGAAAGATTGTAACCTTCTCTTTTAATTTTCTCATGAGGTTTAACCCTGATGTGGACATATAGATCGCCTGTTTGGCCGCCTTTCATCGCTTCGCCAAGCCCGGAAAGTCGAATGGTTTGCCCGTCATCGACGCCGGCGGGAATCTTGATTTTGACTTCCTTTTCCGTTTTGACAATTCCCTTACCTTTGCAGACAGAACACGGAACTTTCGGCACCTTGCCCTGCCCCTGGCACTCTTCGCAAATGGCCGTTTGGGCAAACGTGCCGAGAATTGTGCGCCTAGCCGTCTGGATTTTGCCGGCGCCGTGGCAAACTTTGCACTCCACCATTTCCGTGCCTTTCTCCGCACCGCTGCCGCCGCACTTCTCGCATTCAAAATGTTTGTTTAATTTCAATGAGGTTTCAACGCCAAAAACGGCATCTTTAAAGTCAACCGTAACGACCGTTTCAAGGTCCGCGCCTTTCCTGGCCCTCGCTCTCCCTCCTCCGCCGCCAAAAAATGTTTCAAAGATATCGCCAAATCCGCCCAGATCGCCAAAGTCAAACTCGACTCCGCCAAATCCCTGTCCTTGCTGGCCCGCCTGTTGCTGATATTGCTGCCAGTTGAACCCGCCGCCCGGCTCCTGATGGCCAAACTGATCATACGCCTGACGTTTTTCAGGGTCAGAAAGTATCTGGTAGGCCTCGTTTGCCTCCTTGAACTTCGCCTCGGCTTCCGGCCCGCCGCCCTTGTCAGGATGGAATTCATGAGCCTTTTTGCGATAAGCTTTCTTGATCTCGTCTATTGAGGCGCCTTTTGAAACGCCAAGTATTTCATAATAATCTTTTTTCATAAATATCTTCGATATTTTCCTACTAATTTACTAATAATACTAACCTACTAATTCTCATTCTGTGTCATTCTGGCTTGACCAGAATCTATCCTCCCTGTCATCCTGAGACACAGCCTGTCCTCGAGCTTGCGAAGGAAAGGATCTCTAGATTCTTCACGAAACCTGCACTGAGTGCAATCGAACGTGTCCAGAATGACAATACTATTATATGTAAATTTTCCCAAAATTGCTCTTTAAATTTTAGAATGGCGGGGCGCGAACGCCCCGCCATTTTTACTCGAGAAGCCTATCCTCCATCCCCTTGATCATATATCTCACAGTCTCTGCCATCCATGTAGGTAAAGGCGCCATAGTCCTTCCAAAATTGCCACCACTTGTGTTGCTGTTTCTTGTAGCATTTGATTCCAGGCCAGTACGCATTAAATCTTTTGACAGCAGAGCCATTGGCACAATTAGAGCAACCATTCATTGCCTGTCTCCTTCAATTGGGAAAATTATTTAGTAGGCTAGCCAGCCGAACCTCCGCCTCCGCCAACTACGTATTGCTTTCGAAGGCGCCTTCCCTCCTTGATCGCCGCTTCGATCGCATCTACAAACTTGGCGCTATCCTCCTGACTGGGGGCTGTGAAATCCTTCGAAAATATATCGCAAAGCTCCCGCAGTGCTTGAAGCGCCTCGTCAATTCGCGCCAAAGCCACTTCTTCCCTCTCAGATTCTGCCATTTCCGTTACCTCCATGGGTTTTGCATTTTATAAAGGTTCGTGGTTTTGGTCCCGCACATAGCTCCAAGAAAATTTTATTAGCCGTTAGGCGCTTGAAATTATGCGCGATGTTCTTTAACCCAAAGCGATT
>JAJYLJ010000055.1 GCA_021787835.1 Deltaproteobacteria bacterium
GCGGCTCGACATCATCGTCTGTAACAGTCACAAAGAACGACCCGCAGGTGATCTCGTATCTGAGCGCCATCAACAGCGGCATGAACTCATCAAACTCCGCATGGGTGCTGCTGGGTCAGGTCTGGGACAGGGATATAAAGCCGTACATGCCGTATCTGAAGAATATCGGCTCCGGCGGCTCGACATCATCGTCTGTAACAGTCACAAAGAACGACCCGCAGGTGATCTCGTATCTGAGCGCCATCAACAGCGGCATGAACTCATCAAACTCCGCATGGGTGCTGCTGGGTCAGGTCTGGGATCGGGACATCAAGCCGTACATGCCGATATTAGGCGATATCCGCACCTGGACATACAATACAGCCAACGGCCTGCTCTATTACGGCCAGACATTGTGGGGGCAGGAGCAATCCCTGCGCAGCAGGATCACCAATAATCTATGGGACATCGACCGTCGCATGGGCGGCTACGGATACGCCGAGGGCGGCATATCCACGGGGCCGTCAAGCGGGCACTGGGAATTGCTGCATGGCACGGAGGCCGTGATCCCGCTGAAGAGCGGCGGCATACCGGTGGTCATCACGGGCGGGCAGGATGACGGCGGGCTGAAGTCCGAGCTGGCGGCGCTCAGGCGTGAAATGACGGATTTGGGCTACAGCATAGCCAAGCAATCTATCATCACCGCCAGGATCGTTGAAAAATGGGATTATGATGGCATGCCTGCCGTGAGGGCCTGATAAATGCGAATAATATCGCCCAGCAAGATCATACTGTTATCCAGCAACATAGCCGAGACCGAGGCCGCGGAATGGTCAGCCTCGGCGACATACGCCACCGGCAATCAGGTGATGGTCTCACGCAGCGCCGATGGCGTCCAGGAGGTCACCCCGCATAAGATATACCAGTCGCTGGCTGACGCGAACACCGGCAAATATCCGCCGGACAACCTCATGCAATGGATGGACATGGGCGCGACCAACCGCTGGCGGATGTTTGACGGGTTTGCGAATACGCAGACTGTGGCCGCGGCTGACAAGCTGATCTCCGTGCAGATGGACGCAAGCCGGTCTGACACCGCGGCGTTTTTCAATCTGACCGCTCAGCAGTTGTCGTTGAAGATAATGTTGGCCGGCGTGATGAAATGGCAGCAGACCGTGAACCTGATACTGAATCAGTCCGCATCGTGGAGCGATTATTTTTACAACCCCCTGCAGTACCAGTCCAGGGCGGTCATCCTGACGTTCCAGGCGTGGGGCATGGGCGCGGTCGCGCAGACGGACATAAGCGGCACGGGTTGCGGGGTGCTGTATCTGGGCAAGGGCATATATCTGGGAGATGCGCTCTATACGCCGAAGATCACCATCCTGGATTATTCCAAAAAAGACACGGACACATTCGGGCGCACCTACCTCAAGCAGGGCGATTACGCCGCCCGCGTGGAGGCCGATCTGCTCATCCCGACTCCGTCGGTCAACTCGGTATTCGAGATACTGGCAAAGGTCAGGGGGCAGGCCGCGGTATGGGATTTCAATAATGACACCACGGACAATGACTCGCTCAAAGTCTATGGATTTTTCAGGGATTTCGACATCGTGATGCAAAACTCGGCGTATTCCAAGTGCTCGCTGCGCGTCGAGGGATTGATTTAGGAGGTTTAAATGGCAATAACACAACAGATCACTGCACTCCCCACCCCGCCCGACAGGCTCGACCCATCGACTTTCGACACCAGGGCCGATGCGTTTCTTGGCGCGCTGCCCAACATGGGCGCCGAACTCAACACATTCGCCGGGCAGGTAAACCAAACGGTCGTCAGTGCCGTCTCCAAGGCCGGCGACACCATGACAGGGCCGTTGGTATTACCGGCAAACGCCGTCAATGCGCTGGAAGCCGTGCCGAAGCAACAGCTCGACGCTGCCATCGCCGCCATCCCAAGCGCTGCGGACAAGGTCTCCAAGGCCGGTGACACCATGACAGGGCCGTTGGTATTACCGGCAAACGCCGTCAATGCGCTGGAAGCCGTGCCGAAGCAACAGCTCGACGCTGCCATCGCCGCCATCCCAAGCGCTGCGTCCCCGAGGGTAAACCCTGTGTGTTTTTGTGATTTCCTGTCGCCTAATAGTACGGCCAATATTGCAAATGGCGTAATGTTCGAGGGTTGGTGGACTGGTATAAACTATGGGTCACTGGTGGCGGCGGCAGGATCGAATAATCATCCAGGCGTCCTGAATTTCAAGGGATATACAACAGCAAATTACCCTGGTCCCGCGCTGTTAAGCTACATATCCGGCATCCTTCTTGGCGGCGGCGAATATATCGACATGGCGTTCCAGGTCGGCACGTATGGGAATCTCTGGTTCGGATTCCTGGACGGCGGCTTCGCGAGCGCCCCGCCGACTATCACTGACGGCGCGTATATCACGATATTAGGCAGCACGCACACGGTCACCGGAGTCTGCCACAATAACGGCGTTGAGTCCGTGACGGCCACAACATACAACCTGACAGCGAATACCTGGTACAGGGCTGCCGTGAGCGTCAACAGCACCGCCACCGGCGTGACGTTTAGCATATACAGCGAGGCAGGGGCGCTGCTCTGGAGCGATACGGTTACGGCAAACATACCGACCATCCCGGGCCGGGAGACCGGAAGCGGCGTCATTACCCAGGCGACAGACACCAGCGGAGGAACGATCATGCTGCTGGATTATTTGTACATGACATTCAATCGCGCGCTGGTGAGATAAAATAAAGGAGACTATGTGTTTAATCTTCCAAGGAAAAGTTTTTTGTCATATCTCGGCGGCAAATCACTGCTGGCCAAAAAGATCATCCCGTTATTCCCTGAGCATCACTGCTACTGCGAGGTGTTTGCGGGCGCGGCCTGGCTGCTCTTTAAAAAAGACGAGTCATCGGTTGAGATCATAAACGATATCAATAGGGATTTAATCACCCTTTACCGCGTGGTTAAACACCATCTGGAGGAGTTCATCCGGTATTTCAAATGGATGCTGATATCCCGCGACGAATTTTACCGCATCAAGCAGGAGCACCCGGATACCCTGACCGACATCCAGAGGGCCGTGCGGTTCTATTACCTGTTGAGGACCGGCTACGGCGGCAGGGTGAATAGCCCGGCATTTTCCATATCCCCTGTAAGGGCGTCCAATCTGAACCTGCTGCGGATTGAGGAAGAGCTCTCGGCGGCGCACCTGAGGCTCTCACGGGTATATGTGGAAAACCTGCCGTATGATAAGCTCATCACCCGCCACGACAGGCCGGAGACCCTATTTTATCTGGACCCGCCATACTTCAACTGCGAGGATTATTATGGCAAGGACATCTTCAGCCGTGACGACTTTTCGAGACTCAGGGATATCCTGCAGGGCATCTCAGGCAAGTTTATACTGTCGATCAACGACACGCCCGAAATAAGAGATATATTCTCGCCCTTCCGCATACAGGCCGTGGAGACCAGCTACAGCGTCAGTGGCAAATCGCAAAAAGCAGCGGAGCTGCTGGTAATGAATTTCGAGCCCAAGACAGCGTAAGCAAAATTTAGGCCAACAGCTTTTAGGCGGGTTTAAATCTTTCTCAAATCAGGTGTAAAATTTTCTCAAATCAGGTGAAAGGTTATACGACCACGGCCGGCCCGCCTTAAACAGAAGTTATAAAAAATCCCTTTGGGTGAAAAGGGTGAAAATCTGACATAAAAAAAGGAATCCCTAAGGATTCCTTATAGTTAGCTGGAGCGGGAAACGGGATTCGAACCCGCGACTTCAACCTTGGCAAGGTTGCACTCTACCACTGAGTTATTCCCGCCTGCAATTTCGAGCCATAATATAAAAGGCATTGTTCTTCTGTCAAGACATAATCGGGCCTTCTTTTCAGAAGCGGCTGGAATAACCTCGTCATCACGGCGAGCTTGTATTATAAGTATATGATTCTACAACATTTTCTTTGTTGAAGTGAATAACGAGGTCATATGTGTTGCTGCCGCCCAAAAGATAGTAGTTGTACCGGCCGTAAGTCCATACGGTCTTGCCGTCTTCGATGCCGGTGCGCCATGGGGGGCCGAACATGCGCAGTATGTCTTGTTGCGTCGTTTTGCCTTGCTGGATTTTTGGCACCGAATCAACAGGGAAATCCCTGCCCATGCTGACACAACCGTTTATCAAAAAAAAACACGCTGCCAAAACGGTCAAAAAGGCGCTAGTTTCTTTTATCTTTGTCATATAACTTGTCATATGAACTCCTTTTTTAAATATATAATTTTGAAATTTATAACGCCTGTTCACGGAAAATGCAAATAACCGGCTATGGATCGGGCCATAAAGCGGCACGGGCGTTTTAGGTGTGTTCATTATAGTCCTTTTTGGATTGACGGCCAGGGATTTAATAGTTAATAAGTTTCGTTAACTTGTATCTCGGCGGATGGAAAGGGACTCGAATGTGGTTTTGCGGCAAGGGTAAAAAAAACAGATGCAACGTGAATGAATGCGATAGACCGGCCATGTCGGGCGACAGCCCTGTTGATGACTGCCTTCGCGACCATCTTTTTTGTGCCGGATGCGGCAGGATTGTGCAATTCAGCAGCCAGAAGGTCGCCGAACTTGCTGAAAAGATAGCGGCCGAACATGATTTTGAGCCATTCTCCCCTGAAATAACCATTGTAGGGCTGTGCCGGGATTGTAAAAAGTCCGGCAACCGTTGCTGGATGCTGCTCTCAATGGCTCAGGATGGACAGAGGCTTAGGGTGGAAGGTTTTACCGGTGGCTGTGAGGTCAGGCACAGGCTTACGGCAATGGGTTTTTGTGCCGGAGATGAGATTGAAGTTGTAAATAGATCGGGTCCCATGATTTTGAATGTAAAGGGCGGCCGCTTGGCCATGGGGCTAGGTCTTGCGCATAAAATCATAGTAAGCAGGGCGGATAAAGGACACTAAAGATATGACCATTCAAAAAGGTATAGGGTTTCTGGGCGGTGGGCAGATGGCCGAGGCCATTATCAAGGGGCTTCTTTCAAAAAATTTTCTGCCGAAGAATAGTGTGATGGCATCTGATCCATCGAAGGTCCGCAGGGATTACCTTGAAAATATCTATGGCGTGAGGGTGGCCGATAGCAACAAGGATGTGGTTGACGCCTCGGACGTCCTCATTCTCGCCGTAAAGCCTCAGGTTGTCTTGAGTGTTTTGGACGACGTAAGGGAGCATATGACGGACGGGCACCTTATGATATCCATAGCAGCCGGCATCCCGCTGGCAACGCTCGAAATGGGGCTTCCGCCTGCCAGCCGGGTGGTGCGTGTAATGCCTAATACCCCGGCCCTTGTCGGTCAGGGGGCGGCGGCCATATGCAGTGGCGGTTTTGTGCTGGACGGCGATATCTCATTGGCGCGGGAGATACTTGGCGCGGTTGGGACGACCGTGGTCCTGCACGAATCCCTCATGGATGCGGTGACCGGGCTCAGCGGGAGCGGGCCGGCATATGTGTTTACGTTTATTGAGGGGTTGATAGAGGCCGGCGTCAGGGAGGGTCTTGCAAGGCCGATTGCGGCTGAACTGGTCCTGCAGACTGTCCTTGGTTCGGTCATTATGTGCAAAGAGACGGGCAAGAGCCCGCCGGAGCTGACCTCCATGGTTACAAGCCCTGGAGGCACGACCATCGAGGGGCTTCATGTCCTTGAAAAAGGCGCCTTTCGCGGGGTCTTGATGGATGCGGTGCGCGCTGCCGCGGCCCGTTCCAGAGAGCTTGGCCGCAAGGCTTAACTTTTCTTGCGAGGCAGGTTTGCCGAAGCCGCGAACATGAGGATCGCCACAAAGGCCGAGACAAAAAACACCCACTCATATCCAAATCTTACCCATATCATGCCGGCAAGCACAGGGGCCGCCATTGATACCAGGTGTTCGATGGAATAGCTCGTCGAAATCGACGTCGTAAGTTCATCCGTTGAGTCCGCTATCTTTGAAAGATACGTCACATGGGCCAAGCGGAGGGAAAACAGGGAGTCATCCAGTATAAACGAGGCGAAAAGGCTTGGAAGCACGAGCGCTTTTGGGAAATGCGTCTCGGCAAGCCCGTAACAGGCGCAGATCAGAATAAGCGCCATAGAGTCTCCCATTAGAACGGTCCGCTCCCCGTACCTGTCAATCAGCCTGCCGAGATAGGGTTTTATAAAAAAGCCCACTGCCGAGGATATGACCATAAGCCTTGCCATGGCCGATGCATCCTGGTTGAATATCCTTATCAGCACCCAGGGGCCGAAGACAAGAAATATCTGTTTTCTTACGCCGAAGAGCACTGCCAGCGTGTAGAAAAGACTGTATTTGCGCTTGATTACAAACGCCTTGCGCGGCTTGTTCAAGTGGGCCCCTTCCTTTATGAAGGCTACGCTTGAGGCAGACAGGGCGGCCAGCGCGCCCGCTGCCCAATATAGCCCCTTATAACCAAATCCCAGGTGCCCCATGCCTACCCATATACAGGCCGCGCCTATTATGGACCCCAGGCTCCTCAGGCTCGTCATGAGGCCGAAGAGCCTGCCCCTTGTGTGTGGTTCGCTCAGTGCGAGACAGAAACTCTCGCGCAATGTCATCACAAGGTGTATGCCCGTCGACCAGATGAACAGCCACGCCGTTGCCTGTATGACGCCGCTTGAGAGATTGATGCCGGCTATGCCAACGGCCGACAGGAGCAGGGAAAATATCAGGATGCCACCTTCTTTTATGGCGCTTAATGGGGCCAGTATCAGAAACAGAAGCATGCCAGGGGTCTCGCGGATGGTCTCGATGACGCCTCTCTGGTTTGCGCTTAGGTTATAGACATCCGCAAGGAAGTTATTGAGGCTGGTTACGAATATCCCGGTAGCGATCGCATTTAGAAATATGCTAAAAAGGAATACCGGCGTCTGATTCTTTTGCCAATTCTTCTGCATGGTGTTTATATTTTAAGATAAAAGCTCTGAGATAAGGCACAAAACCTCTGGTGTAAAGGGCAAAAATGGGAAAACAGATAAACAGTGGCATTTTGCGGGACGGGAAAGATGTAATAGAGGCGGCGTCAAGGGGGGTGGTTTCCCCGTTGTATCTATTTGTCGGCGAACGGCCAATCACTGCTCCGGTGGTCAGGGATTTGATCGCAGCGCTGGTTGGGGCGGGCGGTTTTGATTTTAATGTTGAAGTGATTTTGCCTGAGGCCTGTAGCGAGACGGGTGTGTTTGAGGCTGTAAGGACAAGGCCGTTTTATCCTGGCAGGAAGGTGGTCCTGTTGCAGGACCCGCCTTTTTTGACAGGTGTGGAGTCTGGCGATAGTCAAGGCACTGGGCCTATTGGATGGGAGGAGGTCTTTAAATGGCTCTCGTCCCGCAACGATGCCGGAACGGTCCTTATTGTTGAAAGCCGGAGCGTGGACAAAAAAAGTCCCCTTTTCCATATGATAGATGGGCTTGGGCCTGTGACAGAGATGGGCATAAGCGGCGTTAAAAGCGGGAGGGATGCAAGAAATGCGGCCGCCTTGTATGTCCAGGGACTTTTAAGAGAGGTTGGCAAGAGACCCGAGCGCGGCGTCGTCGATCTTGTCCTTGACCGGGCCGGCAATGACCTCGTCGCGCTTAAGGGTGAGGCTGAAAAGCTCATAAGTCTTGCAGGGGAAGGGGACTCGATCGGGATCGAGGATGCGATGGGTTCGGTCACGGGCCAGAGAGAAGAGGAGATATTCAGGCTTACAGAGGCCATCGGGAACCTCGACGAGGCGAGTGCCCTTGATATAACCTCCAGGCTCCTTGCAAGGGATGTGCACCCGCTTGCGCTATTTCAGGCGATTACAAATTTCTTAAGAAAGATGGCCTTGATTAAGGCCGCGCTGCAAGAAAGGTCAGGGGCCTTGCCGGTACACGGGCTTAGTTATGCTGCCTTTCAGAAGGACATCTTGCCTGAGCTCAAGGCCTTTTGGGGCGAACCGGCACCAGACATCCTAAAGGGGGCGCATCCTTATGGCCTTTATCTTATGTGCAAGCAGTCGCCAGGGTTCAATCTTGAGAAAATTCTCGGCCTTTTTACCAGGCTGCCCGAAATTGATCTTGCCCTTAAGGGGGGCCAGGCCGCCCCTCAAAGGATAGTGCTTGAACGGCTGATTTTTGAGATAACCGACCGGTATAATTGACAATAAATGGGATCGAATGTGAAAATGGATTGCACCCGCTGTGGCTCATGTAATGCGGTCTGCCCTGTATATGACCTTACAAGACACGAAAGATTCTCTCCGAGGGGCAAGGCTAGACTCTTTTCGGATATCGTCCGGGGCGGAGGCTCGAACGGGCTTTCATCCAGGGATACGAAACTCTTCGAGACCCTTGGTGCATGCCTTCAGTGCGGCGCATGTTCATATGTATGTCCTGCCGGAGTTGAGGTGGATTCCAACGTCCGCAAGCTCAGGCAGGCCAACTCTTTGCCTGGTCCCGGCCTTCCTTATGGTCTTTTAAAGAGGCCGCGCCTTCTTTCAGGGCTTGCCCAGTTTTTTTTCATGTTGCCAGGAAGAAGCGGCCTTATGTGCCGGCTTTCCGGGCTTTTAGATGCGTTTTCGAGCGGCGAGGCCGCTAGTTTTATTATGTCGCAGATCTCGTCAAGGCCGGCCATTTCAAGAGGGCTTGAAGGCGTTGGCAGGCGTCTTGGGTATCTGGAAGGCGGGCCAAGGCCAGCGTTTTTTTTAGGATGCATCCAGAATTATATCTATCCGGAGATCGCCGAGGCGATTGCGCGTCACCTCGGCCCCAGGCTTATAGCGCCGGCAGGCCAGACATGCTGCGGCCTGCCGGCTTGGTCGTCCGGCCTGAAAGACGACGCAAGGGCGCTGGCCTTGATAAATATCAAGGCCATGCAAGAGGTTGACTGCGACGTTATCGTAACAGGGTGCGCATCGTGCGCGTCCATGATAAGGCGTTGGCCGGAACTCTTCGATGACGGCAGAGAGAAAGAGGCGGCAATCAAGATTGCTTCAATGGTGAGTGAATTTAGTGATTTTATCTCGAAATCAAAGCATGTCCCTGCCATATCCAGCCGCTATGCCGGTCTTTCGATGACCTATCACGCACCGTGTCATCAGCGTTTTATCTTGGGTGGGTCAGGTGCGGCTAAGGCCCTTTTGCAGCAGGCGGCCCCCGGAGAATTCATCCCTGTCCCCGAGGGCTGCTGCGGGCATGGCGGGGTATTCAGCCTTAAACACGCGGGTCTGTCAAGGGCGATTCTCAAAAAGAGACTCGATGCCGTCAAGGACAATGGCGTGGACTTGATAGTCACCACATGTTCCGGATGTCTTTTGCAGTTTAGATCGGCCGTCCCTGTTGATGGCGGTTTGAAGGCCGTTCATATTGCGGAGTTTTTGTCTTTTAAAACGTAAGTACCTTGGTGTTGGAAGTCACGAGGCTGTACAGGTCCTCCATCGTAGAGACAGGGCATGTTTTTGAAGGCTCAAGATTGTGCAGTTTCAGACAGACCTTGCAGGCATAGACTTTTCCGCCGGCATTCATAAAATCTTCGGTCTTTCCCTTGACATCAAAGGGTTTTTCGGTTTTTTGCGCACCGAGGACACCTTTCCCAAGGAAAAATATGCTGACCTTGTCGCCTTTTTTCAGGGAAAAATTGGCGAACCGCAGGGCATTGAAATCGGTCTCGGCGTCATCCGAACAGATCACGATCCCGATTTTTTCCCCTGCAAAGGCACGTTGCGTAAATCCAATAAGACCAGTCCAAACTAAAGCCGCTAGGGTCATTGCCAAAATCTTTTTCATACCAACCTCTCCTTATTTTTTAGATGAAAAGAACAGCAAATATATTGAAAAGTCAAATAGTTAATATCTATAAAAAAAGATTTTAATATCGGTAAAAACTATAAGTTACATAATAATTCAGCAAGATCAAAGGATTAGTATCTTTTATTGACGTCAGGTTTTATGGGCCGCGCATCCTTATTTTGAAATGAAAATGTATTATATTCATTGTGAGTATTTATTTGGTGGGTTTCTTGAGTGAAAAAAATTCAGGATTTCTATTTTAAAAAGGCCAAAAAAGAGGGCTTCCCTGCAAGGTCGGTTTATAAGTTAAAGGAGGCCCAGGAGCGGTATGGTTTTTTGTCGCAAGGCCAGAGGGTCCTTGAGCTCGGGGCGTATCCAGGTTCCTGGACCAAGTATTCCGCGCAGCTTGTTGGGGGAAAAGGCCGCGTGGTGGCGGTTGACCTCGAGGCCATGGGAAACCTGCCGGGAAACGTGTCATTTTTAAGGGCCGACATCTTTGAGGTGGATCCCTTGACCTTGAAAGGGATTTTGTCGGCCTTTGATGTGGTCTTGAGCGACATGGCCCCTAAAACCAGCGGGGTCAAGGAGGCCGATCATCTGCGTTCGATAGCCCTTGCGGAAAGGGCCTTTTACCTTGCTGTTGAATTATTGAATGCCGGCGGGTCATTTTTCTGTAAAATCTTTCAGGGAAGAGACTTTCCGGGATTTATTAAACGATGTAAGATTCATTTCAGGTTCGTAAAGGTGGTAAAGCCAAAGAGTTCCAGGTCTGAAAGCGTTGAGGCCTTTGTGTTGTGCACAGGGTTTAGGCAATGAAGATCGATGTGAATTCATATCAGCTATATGGCTATAGGGGCGATGGCGACCCTTTAGGCAGGGCCGCCGGCAAAACCGCAAAGGCCGCTGCCGGTAAAGACGCAAAGGATCGGGCCGATAAACAAAAGATCGAGCGTACGGTTCAACAGCTGAAGGCTACCGAGCAAAGGGTGATAGCCCATGAGATGGCGCATAAGGCTGTAGGCGGGAGATATGCCGGTGCGGTCAGTTATGAATACCGCATAGGGCCTGACGGGAAAATGTATATAGTCGGCGGCGAGGTGTCAATTGATATGTCAAGCGGTTCGACCCCCGACCAGACGCTTCAAAAGATGGAGCAGGTGAGAATGGCCGCCCTTGCGCCCGCCGATCCATCGCCGCAGGACTATAAGGTTGCCCAGGAGGCCTCCATGCTGGAAGACTTGGCAAGGCAGGAGCTTGTCAGGATTCAGATGCAATCAGGGGCCCAAAAATATAAAAATGGCAATCAGCCAGGCAGGTCTGATTCATTGGCGAATATATCAATATATACCTAATATACCTAAGATGTCAGGAGGGCGGTATGCCTGTTTTCGAGACAGATTTCAAGGGACTTAAGTTATTGCACCGGGGCAAGGTGAGAGATATCTATGAGGTCGAGGGGAACCTTTTGATTGTGGCGACAGACCGCTTGTCCGCGTTCGATGTAGTGCTTCCGACCCCTATCCCGGACAAGGGCAAGGTGCTGACCCAGATGTCGTTTTTCTGGTTTGATTTTTTAAGGGATATAGCGCCCAATCATCTTGTGACGGAGGATGTATCGGATTATCCGGCCGCCTGCAAGCCATATGAGCCCCATCTTAAGGGCAGGAGCATGCTTGTAAAGAAGGCGGCGCCGCTTCCTGTCGAGTGTATCGTGAGGGGTTATCTGTCAGGTTCCGGCTGGAAGGATTATAAAAAAAATGGTTCTGTCTGCGGTATAGAGCTGCCGGACGGGCTGCTTGAGTCGCAAGAGCTGCCATCTGCCATCTTTACTCCCTCCACAAAGGCCGCGGTAGGTGTCCATGATGAAAATATATCTTTTGACGGCATGATCGATCTTGTCGGAAGACAGCTTGCGGAAAAGGTCAGGGACATGGCCCTTGGCCTTTATTCCAAGGCGTCTGCTTATGCCAGGGGCTGCGGGGTGATTATCGCCGATACAAAGTTTGAATTCGGGCTCTCCAGCGGAGAGCTGATCCTTATAGACGAGGTCCTGACCCCTGATTCATCGCGTTTCTGGCCGGCCGATTCATACAGGCCAGGTGGAGCCCAGTCGAGCTTTGACAAGCAGTTTGTGCGCGATTATCTCGAATCTATTTCTTGGGGCAAGCGTCCTCCTGGGCCTGAGCTGCCGCCTGATATCGTCGAGAAGACCAGAGAGCGCTATCTAGAGGCCCTGCGGAGGCTGACCGGCCGAGGGCTCGCCTAGGTCGCATGAAATACCGCCCAGGCAGACGCACCAGCACTTTTTTTGTCTCCATCTCGTGCGGTCTGCTGGTTCTTTTCTTGTGCACAGGCCTTTCCTGTGCGTTTGACGCCTATGTAAGGCATGTGATAGACGGGGATACGATTGTTCTAAAGAGCGGCGAAAGGGTACGCTATAAAAAGATAAACGCGCCTGAAATAGCCCATAAGGACAGCCTTGGCGAGCCTTTCGGTCTCGAGGCCAAAAGGCGCAACCAGGAACTTGTCGGAGGAAAGGTTGTAAGGCTGGTCGTGGAACACGGCTATGCAAGGGACAGATTCGGCCGCCTCCTTGCCGATGTCTATTTGGCCGGTGACATCTGGGTCGAATACATCCTCGTTTCAGAGGGTCTTGCAACCGTATGCGCTTACAATGACAGCGG
>JAJYLJ010000056.1 GCA_021787835.1 Deltaproteobacteria bacterium
GAGCGCTCCTCTCAGCGCAATTACGGCATGATCGGCATCGCTCAAGGCGAATATGTCATGTTTGTCGATGCCGACATGATTCTTTCACCAGGGCTGATCGAGGCCTGTGTAAGGCGTATGCAGGCTGGAGATTGCCTGGCCTTGCACATCCGCGAGATCGTGCTGGGCGTCAATTTCTGGAGCAAGGTGCGCAGATTCGAACGAACGTTCTATGACGGCACGGTGGTTGACGGCGCCCGTTTTTTTCTAAGAAGGGCCTTTGTACAAGTCGGGGGGTTCGACGCGGATCTGTTCAAGGAAGGCAGCGGCGAGGATTGGGATATCGACAAACTTATAAAGCGTATAGGGACCATCGCCTTGCTCAATGAAAATCTGTCAAGCGATCAGCCGTGGGTGCCGGATCTGTTTGAGTTCATCAAATCCCGCGGAGTGATCCCGAGTTTGCGCGAACCCCTTATCTATCACAATGAGGCGGATTTTGTGCTTTCCAATTACCTGAAGAAAAAGGCTTACTACGTCAAGGGTTTTGACGGCTACATCGCCAAGTGGGGCCGGAACGACCCTGACATCCGCAGGCAGTTCGGGTTGTGGTATCGCTATTTCGGCGTGTTTATGGAAAACGGCAAGTGGTCGAAGCTGCTGGCGCACCCGTTGTTGAGCATGGGGATGTATCTCCTGCGTTTTCTGGTCGGCGCGGTCTTCATCCTGCGCAGGCGTCCGGCATGAGGCGAGGTATCGGTGGAAAATAAAAACGTCCTCATCTTTCTTAACGCCTTCTGGAACAACGGCGCCGGCATGAGCGGGGGCGACCAGATGTTCATCCAGGTCTTCAAACGCATTCGCAACGATCTCGGGCTGCTGTGGTGCGTAACAAACCTGGATGGTAAGGCAGCGATTGAGAAGGAGGTCCCAAGGGTGACATTCAAAATATCACCTCATGGGTTAGACCGTTTAAATCTTATGGTGAACTATGTCATGCGGACATTGTTTGCCATGCGATGCCTTGTCCTCAAGCCGGATGTGGTTTACGCCGGATCCGATTTCTTCCCCGACGTCATCCCGACCTTTCTGCTCAAATTGATTCGCCCGCAAACGCGCTGGATTCAGTGTGTCTTTCATATCTATCCGGACTGGCGAAGCCGGCCCGGTTCCAAGATCAAGAGCTTCATCGCGCAATACATGCAGCGGTTCTCCTTGCTGCTGGCGCGTCGCGCCGATGTGGTGCTCAACATCAACCAAGGGGTCAAAAACTATCTTGTCGCGAAAGGATTTACAGAGGAGAAGATCATTATCAACCCGCCGGGGATCGATCTCGACTATCTGCGCGGCGTCCCTCCGGCGCCACAGGAGGAAGGATATGATGGGATATTTCTCGGACGGCTCAATCCGAGCAAGGGTATTTTCGACCTTGTTAAAATCTGGGCCCTTGTAGTGAAAAAAATCCCGTCGGCCCGCCTGGCGATTATTGGCGGTGGCAGCGCGGAGATTGTCGCGCAACTGAAAGAGGCGATTAGAGAAAAACGGATTGAAGGCAACATCAGCTTGCTCGGGTATTTGGAAAACGACAAGGCGTTCGCCCTCATCAAGGCAAGCAAGGTATTCCTTTTCCCGAGCCGTGAAGAAGGGTTTGGAATAGCGATTGCGGAGGCGTTGGCCTGTGGCGTGCCGGTAGTAGCGTGGGATCTACCTGTGTTTGAAGAATTTTTCCCATATCTTATAAAGGTGGTCGATTGTTATAAGTTCGAACATTTTGCTCGACTAGTCATTGATCAGCTTCAAGGAAGAGACAAAGTGGATAGTGGGGCTGCAAAGGAACTCGACAAATTCTCCTGGCGGGGCGTTTCATCGAATATATGCTCCATTATCTCCGGTCTGCGTTTTTTAGGTGTAATTCTATGAAATTCAGCATCTGTCTGCCTACTTACAAAGGCGCGCACGTTATTGGCATGGCACTTGATTGTATCTTTAATCAGGACTATCAGAATTTCGAAATCCTCATTGGTGATGATAATCCACCTGATGTGCAGGAGTACAGACAAGCCACGCTGGATGTAGTCAGACGCTTCGACCAGAGCCACATCCGCTACATAGCCAACAAGCGCAACCTCGGCTATGCACTCAACCTCAAGAATCTCGTCGCCCAAGCGAGCGGTGACATAATTTATCTCTTTGCACAGGATGACATCCTGGCTAAAGGTGCATTCCGTAAGACTTACGAAGCTTTCGTCAGTGATTTTGATGTGGGTGTCGTGACTCGACCCTATTTCTGGTTTATGGAAGATATTCGTAGGCCAGTTCGTGCTGTCACGCCTTACAATGCTGAGCGGGATACCGTACTCTCGCTAAAAGATGGGAAACAGGCTTTTCTCAAAATTTTTGAGTCTGTCGGTCAGCTTTCGGGCCTTGCCTACCGGCGGGCATATCTCGAAGTTCCCTTTCACGAAGACACATTCCCTGCCCACATCTATCCTTTTGCCGGTATCTTGCGCAGATACAAGTGTGTTTTCCTCAAGGATTACGTCGTTGCCATCGGCATAAAAGAGAGCCAGACCCGTTTCGTATCCGGCATCTATGATCGCTCACCCACTCAGTCTTGGCTGGACATGTATGATACGGTTTTTGTCGGCCCCAAGTATGCTGAGGCTCGACAATGGGGCCACGAACATATCTGCACCAATTTCATGGGACTTGTGCAACTGCGCAACTACGCCCGGCCAGGTGTCCTGGAGCGAGAAATAGTATTGCTTGCTCGGCGCTGGCCGAAAAATCTGTTTGATCCGCAATACTGGTTCTTCGCGCTCGGCACTCTATTAACACCCCGAATCCTGCTTAGACACTTAGTGGATCACTATAAATCAACAATTCATGCCAAGGGCCTACCCCCTATCTTTTTTGAACCGGCGGCAACTCTATGCAATCCACAATGAATGCACTGATCCGAAGACTCTATCACCATCCCTTCCTGGCGGCATTCATGCACACCCTGGTACATGAACTGCAGAAAGAGTTGCAGGGCTGCAAATCTGTCATCGACCTGGGATGCGGGCCAAGTTCGCCGCTGCAATATTGCCCGTGGATCAAACACAGCATCGGCGTCGAGGCGTTCGAGCCCTATCTCAAAAAATCTATGGCAAAAAAGATACACACCGAGTATCTCAACGCCCATCTCGAAGCGCTTGACTTTCCAGATAAGAGCGTGGATGCTGTCATCATGATCGACGTGCTCGAACACCTGCCGGAAGCGCTTGGCTACCAGATATTGAAAAAAGCCGAGCGCTGGGCGAGGAAGAAAATTATCGTCAGTTCGCCCAACGGCTTTATCGAACAATCCGCACTGGACGATAACGAACTGCAAAGACATCTTTCCGGCTGGAATTATGCCCGGATGAAATCATTGGGTTTTCGCTGTCGAGGCATGGCAGGGCCGAAATGGCTACGGCGAGAGGTGGAGGGAGGGACTATGGGAGATGATTTGCTGGCTTCGATCCGGTTTCGGCCAAGGGTTTTTTGGTTTGTAATTTCATCACTATTACAACCCGTTTGTTTTTTTGCACCCAAATTCGCTTTTTCCCTCTTTAGTGTAAAAACTATCTGATTTAATAAAAAAATTTAGTTTGGTCGGCCAGAATAATTATGGAAGAATTGCTACTCTATATATGATATGCAAAATCCATGCTGTTAAGCAATACCATGAAATCCGGGTTAATAATGCTTAAAAACAAACTACCATTTGCTTAAAAGCTTTGTGCGAGTATTTGGGATTACAAAAATGAGGTCTATTGAAATATGAGTACACGAAAAACTGCTGATTATGCAAAAATGGTTTATGGGGAAGGAGAATTACAATATAGCTCCAAGGCAGAAAAAGTTAGATTAGAGAAAATTGTAAAATTAGTAGGTACAGGCAATAAAGTCTTAGATATTGGATGTTATAATGGAATCATAGGAAGTATTTTGATAAAAAATGGGAATGAAGTTTATGGAATTGAGATTAATCCACAAGTTGCAGAAAATGCACGTCAAAAGGGATTAAAAGTAAAGATACAGGACATAGAGAATCAATTTGATTTTGAAGATAATTTTTTTGATGTCGTTGTTGCAGCAGAAATTATTGAGCATATTTTAGATACCGATTTTTTCATTAATGAAATAAAAAGAGTCCTAAAACCAAAGGGAGTTTTAATATTATCTACTCCGAATGTAGCTTCTCTCGGCAGAAGAATCTTTTTACTGCTCGGGGAAAATCCTTATTTTGAGGCTTCCTTTGGCTATCCACCAAAAGCACACGCAGGACATATAAGATTTTTCACAAAGGATCTTTTATTTGGTTATTTGAAATACAAAGGTTTTGAGATAATTAAATTTACATCAGATGTTGTAAACTTCACGTCATCTGGAAAGATAGTAAGTAAATTATTTGCATATTTATTTCCAACGTTTGGACGTAGTTTAATTGTAAGAGCATGTGTTTCAAAATATGAATAGAAGATGCAATTTCCTGCCATTGAAAAGTTATGTCCTTCGTCATAGATCGACTTTGAGCGATATCATATTAATTTTGCTGATAGGGTTACTTTCAATTACGTGGTTTAGAGGAAATTTTTTAATTGATGTTGGCGATCAATACCTTGCATTATCCCCTATTAAAGACTTTCAAACTTACTTTTACGCTTCTTGGTTTCATTTAGATTCAACAGGACTTTCAAACTCATCAAGTGCAGCTGCTTTACCATATCTTGGTTATTTTGCATTGCTTGAAACCCTTGGCTTTTCGTTAATCTTTTCTCAAAAAATATTATACTATTTTTTGTTTACAATGTCAGGCATATCTATGTACTATCTATCCATGATGCTTGTAAACAAAGAGAAAAATAGATGGGTAGTAGGTTTATCATCAGCCTTTTTCTATATGTTTAATTTTTTTTCATTGTTTGAAGTCTGGCGTGCCGGTACGCTTCTATCGTTTTGTTATATAACAGTGCCCTTAATTCTCGGATTATATATATGTTTGCTCGATACAGGAGAAATACTATATGTAACTTTACTAGTTATTCTTTTAAGTACTGTTTTTGTTTTCGCAGCCGTTAATTCTACATATGTGATTGTTGTTTTTTTTATCTTGTTTTCATATTTGATATTTTATATCATTCAAAAACGAAAAACTAAATTAGAAGCTATCTTTGCTCTCAAGAATAGTATTATTCTGTTGTTCCTATGGTTCTTTCTAAATCTCTGGTGGATAATGCCTACTATTCTCTTCGTAACAGAAGGTATTAAACATGCAGCAGCAATTGGAGGGACAACTTCGGTATTTAAGGTAAGCAGCTCTCAAAGTAGTTTCATTAATATTTTTCGTTTATTAGGATACTGGCCATTTAGTGCTTCTGGGTGGGGTGGCGATCCATATATCCATTGGGCGTCTATTTATTCAACTATACCTTTTTTAATTTTAGGTTTTATTCTTCCAATTTTAGCTCTCCTTCCCTTCCTTTCAAAACAGAAAAATAGAATAATCTTTTACTTTGGCATCCTATTACTTTTAGGTTCTTTTTTGATGAAAGGGATGCATCCTCCTTTAGGTTCCATTAATAAATGGATGTTTTTAAACATTCCTCTTTTTGTAATTTTTAGAAATCCATATGAAAAATTTGGTATTATAGTAGTGCTAAGTTATGCAGTTTTAGTAGGAATGGGATTTGGTATCATATATGGTTTCCTTAAAAAATATAGTTGGCAACTTGCTAAAACATCAATTCTAATACTATACATATTATTTTTTGGAATTTACATGTGGCCTTATTGGACTGGGGATCTTATACCCCAGAAAGGCAAGATTAGCCCTGGTGCTCATATACGTATACCAGATTACTATTATGAAGCTGGAAGGTATATTTCAAATCAATCCAGAGAATTCAAAATACTTTCTCTTCCTCACCAAGAAGGTGCTGCATATAATTGGAGATATGGCTATTTCGGTAGCGATGATCTCCTGCATCATTTTTTACAAAAACCCTTATTAGCACGAACCATTAATACGGGATCAATAATTGATCCATATCTATCTAATTTATTTAGTTTATTTGATAAAACTAAACTTGATAAAAATATCAATCAATTATTAGGAATAACAAATATACGATATATTTTAGTCCATAATGATATTAACTATTTTATAAACACTCCGAATCCTCATATCAAGGCAGAAAATATTAAGTCTATTTTAGAGACTCAGAAAGGAATTCATTTGGAAAAGTCTTTTGGCAAGCTCGATTTATACAAAATCTCCGATAAATATTTCCTCCCCCACATCTACCCTGCCTTGGGTATTATTGTTGTCATGCCACGGTCATACGGGACAACAAATGAGAAAAGCGACATCGAAATTCTCCCTGATATTTTATCCATGGAGGATGAAGATGTCAGGAATGGAATATTCTTTAGCAGCCAGAATGAGCATAAGATGGAATTTATTAAACATGTGATCAATAATAGTTATGATTTTAAGAAAAAAATATTAATCACTCAAGAAGGCAGCAAGAGAATCTATCTCGGTCCTAATATAAAGACCCCCATTATCGAATTTAAAAAGATTAATCCTACAAAATACCGTATTCGTGTTTATGGTGCCACAGAGGATTTCCCTCTTATATTCAGCGAATCATACGATGAAGGATGGAAAGCATATGTGATGCCAATGGGTAAGAGATGGAAGACAATAAGCGACAAACAAAAAGATGCTATTCAAAATGATAACCTACCGGCAGGATGGTTTTATGAAACATGGGGAAAGGCCCGCATCTCTGATGATTATCATTGGGTAGTAAATGGCTACGCCAATTCCTGGTGGATAAATCTTAATGAGATAAAGAAGGATGGCGGATATGTTCAAAACCCTGACGGCAGTATTGATTTTGAACTCGTCCTTGAATTCTGGCCGCAGCAGGTATTTTACTTAGGTCTTCTCATCAGTGGGCTGACGCTTCTTTTGTCGATCGCATTCCTGCTGAGGCCGCGCCGTAAGACAGGAAGCCGTATCGGGGCAGCATCATGATTTCCCGCAATCCGGTCCAGACAGGCAGCAAGCAGGATTGTTATGCCGGTCGTCTGTTTCAGGCGCGTCAAGAGGACAGTTGTGTCGATTGATGCGGCGGAATACGGTATGAAATCGTTGTAAAGGGGGAGAGGGATGCATAATTATAGCGGCTACAGTGCGCCAACCGGCTGTTTCGGCCGCTGGCCGGCGCTGTTGTCGGCGGCGCTGATCTATTTCATGGCGGGCACGCTTCTCACATGGCCGGTCCTCTTCAAACCCGGCTCGGTGCTCTTTGGAAATGGCGACACCCGCGGCGTGGTATGGGGACTGTGGGCAAAAACAAACGGATTTCTTGATGCTCCGGTCAATCACCTGATCGCCGCGCCTTTTGGCGCACCCGCCAACCCTGATTTCAGCCAGCCCGTTGCCGACTGGCTGAGCGGCCTGTTGGCCAGGCTTTTTAATGAAGTCGCCGGGTTTAATCTTTTCGTCTTCCTGTCGTTCCCGCTGACCGCAATCGCCGCCTATTTTTTGCTGGAGCGGCTGCTGCGCAACAAAACCGCCGCTTTTTTCGGTGGGCTTGTCTTCGGCTTCTGCCCGGCGGCGGTCATGCAGGCTGCGGGCGGCCACACGTATTCTTTTAATGTATTTATTCCGCTGTTCCTGCTGGCCCTCTTTTATAACCGCACGCGGCGCACGCTGCTTTCCACGTTTTACGTGGGGGCAAGCTTTGCGCTCGTCACCCTAACGGCGCTCTATTTTGGATATCTTGCAATCTATGTAGGATTGTTTTTTCTTGTTTTCGATATATTGAACAGCAAGGGTGAGGATAGTCGCGCAATTTTCCTGAATTACCTCTATGGGGCGTTTTTTGCCGCCGCCATGGTACTTCCTTTTGAATATAGGGTGATCTACCAACAGATTACATGGGGCGGGGCGGCGTTGGCGGAGGCCGGGCATATCCGTGCCTTTAACGAACTCGCTGTCTATTCATCAAGACCCTGGGACTATCTGATACCGTCAATAGATCACCCGGTGCTGGGCGTTTATTTCAAAAATTTTGCACGCAGCCACTTGCACGGCAGCAACCTTTTTGAGCAGACGCTCTATCTCGGGATGGTGCCCATAGGGTTGTTGATAACCGGGATGATCCTGGCGGCGCGAGGAAAGTTCAATGAGACCCACAGGACATATTTTCTATTCTTCGCGTTCGGTGCGCTGTGGATGTTTTTTCTGTCGTTGCCTCCTTTGATCTCCCTGCACGGCGTAAAGGTGCCGACGGTTTCGTATTTTGCATATCATATTGCGCCTATGTTCAGGGTGTATGCGCGCTTCGGCATCCTAGTCGATTTTTTCGTGGCGTGCGCGGCGGCGGTGGTGCTCACACATTTATATCAGCACATGAAGCGGATACGGTATTATGCGATGCTGGCGTTTTTGCTGCCCCTGCTCGTGTTCGAGTATTGGAGCGTCCCGCCGGATTATGCGCGTGCGGTTGACCGCCCTCCCGAGGTTTACCAATGGCTGGCGAAACAGCCGGGGGATTTCATCATAGCGGAATACCCTATGACGCCAAATGATGCGTTTTCTTTTTATACCTATCTATTCTGGCAGAGGATCCACAAAAAGAAACTGGTCAACGGCGCAGGGCCGGATAATGCAAAGGCATGGGCGTTTTTTGAGAAGGTGAAAGACCTGGCAAACCCTGAAACTCCGGCGTTGCTGAAATCGGTGGGCGTCAAATATGTAATCGTCCACCAGGAAATGTATAAAGAAGGGCCGATTTCAGTGGCTATGAAACGCTTTTCTCCCCCATTTGTTTCATCTATGACTTATAATGGCGGCAATGCGCCGACCATCCCATTTCCCATGAAATTGTATAAGAAATTTGGAGCGGATATGGTATTTTCACTGGGAAGGAAAGGCGCAAGCACGGGAACGCTCCGGCAGAGCAGGACGCCAGCCGGTTGAGAGGACATCATGGGGATAAAGCTGAAAACGGACAATATTGCCTGGTTGATTCTTTTTCTGCTGTTGATGGGGCATGTGTTGATCTTCTCCATCGCAAATGCCGCAGAGCTGAAAACCGGGGAGTTTTTTATTAAAAAGACCGGGGAGTTTTCTCTGCCGGTGTGGATCTCGCCCGTTTTAGTTGAGGCCCCGCCGCGGCATATTGATTTATTACCAAGCCGGACGGAGGTAAGGGGTGCGCATGGCGTCAGTTTCCCGTTGACCGGATTGCCCGTAGATCTGTACGAATACCCTGTACTCAGATTCAGCGCAGCCGATTATGAGTCTGAGCGGTATGGGCTTGAATTGGCGCTGGATACGCACGGCCAGGGGAGGGTTGACACCCTGGTGCGTGTGGGCGATCCGGCACTTTTCCCGGACATGGCAAAAGAGCACGTTGATTTTAGCTCGGCAAGGTTTGTTGCAAAAGATTTGGTTTACCGGATCAAATGCGCCCTCGGCATGGGCGGCGGCAGGAGGTGGCGGTATACAGCCGTTAACAGCAAGGTGAAAGATATCGCTAACGGCATTGTCAGTGCGTCCTTTAAACCTGGCGGGGTTATCTTTTTGCAAAAAACCTTTACCTCCATCGAATTGTCGAAAACTCCTTGGCTCCGCTATGAATACGAATTACCGAAAGACTTGCCATGGATTGTACAAATCGAGGCAAAGATTGATTGCGGCGGTCTAAGCCCGATACCGGTGAGGTTGATCTCCAAGCCTGCCCGTGGCGGCGGAAAGCAAAGCCTGCTCGTAAATTTGCATGACCTTTTTCAAAAGGCCGATCCTGATGTCAAGGATGGCAGGCTTAAAGAACTGATTATCCATTTCAGCCTGGATGAAACAGCCGGCGCGGCCGTCCGGAATATACGCATCGGCCTTGGCCGGCTGGAGCTGTACCGGACGCAGATAGCAGGTCTGGGAAATACGCCTCAAATTTTTATGATTCCGACGGAAGGTGCATTCGAAGGAAAGATCAACTTGTTTGAAAGACTGAGGAATCTGTTAAGCCCGCTAGACAAGTGGATGGTGCTGGGCGGGAAGCTGATTTATGCTGGGCGCAATTATACAGACGCACCCAAAGTGTCGCCGAAGATCAGCTTGTTTGCCACGTACAGGGAAAAGGTCCCGGAACTCTTTGCCGGGGAACGGTTTTTCCTGGACGAACTGAGCGGCAAGGAACTGTCCGCCGTGTTGGATCAGCGTTTATTCGTGGAAAAACAGGAATTGTGGAAAACGGGCCGAAGTGACGTGATTTTTCTCAAACCACCCAGGTTTCTTCCCACACATGACGGATCGATGTTACCGCTGGCCAGTTACCCGCTTGACGTGAAGATCGATGGAGACGCCTACATTAAGGCCGATTACCTATTTGAAGGGGGAGGCGGGTTTCCCTTGTACCTGACTTTGTCTGGCCTTGATCAACATGGCAGGCATGTGAAAATTGATCACTTGCTGCCAAATAAAAAGCCGATAAAAGTTCGGGACCTTCATATCACTAAGATGACTTTATCTTTCCGGCAGGAGGCGGGTGCTCCGCCACCTCCTGCTTCCTGCATCATCAAAAATATCCAGATCAGTTCCTTTAAACTGACCACGGCATATCATCCAAGGCCTGAGCTTGCTTATGTCGCGTTTGATGGCGGCCCTGTCCCTGAAGGGAATGTCGTTTGGCGGGCTGCACCAAGACGTTTTGAGATCGGCCTGCACGGCGGCGGACGCTTGCAAACGGTGCACGCCTTTCCGGTTGAGGCGGATATTGTCGGCGATGCCGTTGTCAGGTTCGATTTTGGGACTGCGCCGGGCGGAGATATGGCGTATTTCCTAAGAGTACGGGGGGACGATAAGGGAGGCTATTTTGAAAAACTGTTCCCGGTGAATCAGCGGGGGGAAGTGCGGCTGTCGAACCTGGTTTTGCACGGCCTGGATATCGTCGTGAAGGGCGGCGCCGCACCGGGCCCGGCCGCTGTGCTCCTGAACCAGCTTGAGGTCCAATATCTGAACAAGACAGGCCAGGAACAGGATGCGGCGCCGCAATCAACGGCTTCTGTGCCGGTCTGTCCATCATCAGGCGGGATCATCTATCTCGCCCCGCATCTTGCACCGACGGATGCTGTGGCGGCGATGGCGCGGCCGACGCTGGCAACCGAATTGGAGCGGCCGGATGTGACGGATATGACAAAGCTGGATGCGACCTTGTCTTACGCCCAAATCCTAACCGGCGGGAAAGGTGTTGTCTTGCCCGGGATATTCCTGGGCAGGGGCAAACATGAATTAAGTTATGTCGCAGACAAAGGCGTCAGTGTAGCTATAGATCAATCGCTTCTGCCGCCCTATTATGTCCAGCAAGCCGGGGCGTCCACGGAAGCCAAGGCTGAAAAGGCCGCCCCCTTGAAGCTTGTGAAGATAGGGTTGCTGATTTTGACGGGAGTTTTCGTATGCTTTCTGTGGGTTAAGTTCATGCCGGGATGGACGCCGCTTGTTGACAGGACTTTGTCATTGGAGACGGCGTTTTGGGGCGTCCAATTTGTATTGTTGGACGCCGCCTTGTACATGATTTTTATCAGCGCCGCCAAGAACGCGTTTTCCTGGGGCGGGCTGTTGTTGGTTTTCGCATACGGGTTTGCGGTGCGCTACAAGATACGGCCTTATCTGGTGCGGAAATGGAACTTTTTCAGCGAGCGCCATTCGGCGCCGTATTTTCTTATGGCCTTGACGCTATTGGTGCTTTGCGCGGTGATGCTCATATTCAAGCTGGGAGTGGCGGCGGACCACGCGGCTGTAATCGTGTATTATCTTTTGGTGACAGGAATGGCGGTCGAATTTATCAGATTCGCAAAAGAATCACGGCATCTGCAACCATAACCATAAGGATATCTTATTCTTCGGCGTTCATTGATGTTCCGATCGGTATATGCTTCAGACGGACAGGCGCCGCAAGAGCGGCCCAAATTCAGCCGTCTGCATTTAAAGCCGGCATCTCTCATTCCCTTTGACGTGACAGGAGATGCGGAGTGGGCGGTCCCCTTTGGTTTTGAGGGGTATCTGGAGCTGGTTGACTGGACGGGCCATACGCGAGGGCAAAAGTGCCGCTGGTCAACTGGATACATTTACGGCTTTTTCCCTGACAATTGAAGGGGTATATATAGTCTCAACCGTTATGTGCGGCCATGAGGGGCTATTAAGCTTATGAATATTTCCACGTCGGCGCTGTTTCTTGGTGTGTTGTTTGGATCAATTGGGATGGGCTATATTGTGTATGGAAAGAAACAGCGTAATGGCATTGCATTGCTTTCCGGGATTGGTCTTTGCGCCTTTCCATATTTTGTTCCAAATGTTTTTTTGCTCATTCTTATTGCGGTTGTATTAATGGCGTTGCCATTCTTTATAAGATGCTGATATAACAAGAA
>JAJYLJ010000190.1 GCA_021787835.1 Deltaproteobacteria bacterium
GCGAGAGCGTAACGGTGGAGTTCAGCATGCGTATGAATGTCGGGGGGGGCGATTATTTTATTACTGCCGGCGTCGCGGAACTGTCGGGAGACGAGGTTAAGCCGGTGGACAGGAGATACGACCTGGCGTACCTGAACGTAATGGCCGTAGATAAATCGGTCGGCATGGCGAATTTATTCTCAACAATTAAAATAAGAGAGAAGACTGGGCTTGAGACCGCAAATTAGATATATCTGCCCGAAATGCCACAGCACGGGACTTGTCGAAAAAGAGGGTCGACTTTCCTGCGGTTCCTGCAATTCAATGTGGAATTTCTCCGGGGGCATTACAGATCTCGGAGGCGATTTGCCTTACTACGGAGAACTGCCAAAGGAGCAAATGAGGGTCATTATACAGGAGGCGGAAAATAAAGGCTGGAAACTTGCACTTTTCAACAATTTCTATAACTCTTACAACTATTTGTATATTATAGCCACTTGGGAGACCAGGGCTGATTGGCTGTACTTTCTGGGCTTGAATGGAAATGAAAGCGTGCTTGATGTCGGAAGCGGATGGGGCTCGGAGGCAATACCACTGGCAAGAAATTCTGCGCGGGTGGCCGCATTTGACAGCACGCTTGAAAGACTCGAGTTTCTTATGATTAGGGCCGAACAGGAGGGAGTTGATAATATAACCGGAGTCAAGGGGTCTATACTGGCTCCCCCGTTTGAAGCGGAACAATTCGATATTGTTGTCCTAAATGGCGTGCTTGAATGGATCGGTCTTGCGGATGAAGCGAAGGCCCCATTGGAATTACAGAGGCTCGCGCTTAAGAATGTGCATAGGCTTCTAAAAAAGGGCGGGAGGCTTTATCTTGGCATAGAAAACAGCCACGGTTTTAAATATCTTCTTGGAGAGCCGGACGATCATACCGGGATAAGCAACATTACTTTTCTCGAAAGACGTAACGCCGACAATATCATGCTCTCCTTAAGGGATCGGCCATACAGGACCTACACCCATTCTTTCTCAGGTTATGAAAACCTTCTAAGGGATGTGGGTTTCGACAAGTTTGAGTTCTACTACCCCTACCCGGACTATAAAACATTTTCCATATTAAGTCCGATAGCGGACAGTGGCCCCTACAGATATTTCCTTGAGCATCTATGCACTGATTCAGAATCGGGATCTTTAAAACAGAACATTAAAAATCTCGAGACTTCGGCGCTTGAGGAAGGTTTTCTAAAAGAGCATGTTTCTTCGTATGCCATCATAGCCGAGAAGGGTTAATCATGCAGAAGGCAATACAGCGATATGTCCTCTCGAAATGGGGAGAGCTTGTGCCGGGCTTACCCGTTCCAATGGCATTAACAACGTTGCAGATATCACAAGGACATGCTAAAGAAAACAGGTTCGGTCGGGTAGTGCATATGCTTTTTTGTGAAAATTCTTCGACTCCCGTGATGGTCGCGAAATTTTGTAAGGATCGCGTATACGAGAATTCACTCAAAAGCGAGGCTGAGCTTTTCAAAAAGCTTGTGAACAGTGGAATCATCGGGAATATCCCAAGGTGTTTAGACGTATCCACGATAAACGGCAGGATGGTAATCTTTGAGGAGGCAGCACCCGGCACGCCGTTCTCAGTGCTTGCTAAAAATGTCTATTATAGGCTTGGGATCAATGCCTTCAAAAAAACTGTACTGGAGCATATGGATAAAGCTTCCGAATTCCTGATTTTTTTGCGAGAGGCTACAAAAACGGACGGAAGCGGCGGCGTGCAGGACGAGATAGGGCGCGTAATATCAAGGTATGCAGGCAATAAAACCCTTACGGGAACCGAAGGATACTGTATGCACGGCCTGGCTCGCACGGTGGAAGGTATAATCGGTAAAATTTCTTCAGCGTCTATGGTGCATATGGATTTTATCCCAGCCAATATTTTTCTCTCTGAAAACGGTCAGATAAAAGTTATAGACTGGGAATTCGCTTCAGAAAGCCGGTTATGCTTCTTGGACACCATGAGGTTTATATATTATTACTATAATATCCTGCGGGAAATGGGCGTTGCAGGTGAGGATGGATTTTATGAAACTTTCATTAGTCGATCCAACTGGTTCTCGTCATTGGCGTTTGAATTTGCTGCGAAGGTAGATGGTGAAATTATAAATTGCTACGAAGATTTTCGTACGCTTTTTGCCTTTTTTCTCGTCTTCGAGACTGGGTTACAGTGCGAGGTAAGCGCGACATGGAGGGGCATATACTTTGAGCCGTTCCGGGAGTTGATTTATAACCTGACCGGTTTCTCGCCTCTAAAGGAACTCGAGGATAAGAATAGGACTATTACAGAAAAAGACAATAGTATTGCCGACAGGGACAGAGTTATCGCCGACAGGGATAGAGTCATTGCCGAGAAGGACAACGCTATCGCCGAGAAAAACAATGCCATAGCTGAGAGGGACGGGATAATTACCGATAAAGATAATCTTATTGCCGGGCTGGAGATGAAAAGAATTGAACTCGAGTCGGTA
>JAJYLJ010000057.1 GCA_021787835.1 Deltaproteobacteria bacterium
TCTACAACCGGTTACGGAGGCAAGCGCGGCTGGGCTTTCTATCGCCGGCTGCCTATGAGCAAAAATTCTACTCCGGGCAACTGGCGGCGTGATGGATTTGGTGTCCACCATTGACATCAGACCTCATCGTTCAGATGTTAGCCGTCTTAGGCTCCAACGGTACCCGTCTTGACTTTTCCGGCTCGCTTGTAATTGGCCATAATCACTCCACTTGGGGTAACTGAACTCTCCATTAATGTAAATGCTGCTGGAATCGTGCCATTTTCAAACAACTTTTGTCCTTGGCCAAGAGTCAACGGGTGAATTTTGAGCCAGAGTTCGTCCACTAAATCATTCTTAAGTAGCATCTGAATGAGCTTACCACTGCCGTGAACTTGAATGTCAGAACCTTTTGAATTTTTGAGCTTTTCGATATCTGCCAAGCTTTTGAGGAATACTGAGTTTTTCCAATCTGACTTTTTCATGGTCTTGGACATGACGTATTTTGTGCCATCATTGATACCTGGCCAAAAATCTGCATGTTCAGGCCAGTAGTTGGCAAAAATCTCAAATGTTTTTCTGCCCAAAAGATAGTCTGCAGGTTTCAACTGTTTTTCCAAGACCTTACCATAAACTTCATCAAAATAAGGCGCAACCCAACCGCCATATTTGAAACCGCCTGACGTATCTTCCTTAGGCCCACCAGGTGCCTGCATTACTCCATCTAATGTAATCATTGATAAAACGATTATTTTTCTCATGTCCCTCCTCCTTCGTTAAAGTTGTCGGGTTGCAAAAAGTGCGTTCTCCTTCAGGTACTTATTTATTCGCATCCGAACTTTTTAAGATTGGAAACACACATAACCATCCTTAATAATTTTCTCTTTTCATTTCGTGACGCGGAATCTGAGATGTGTTACATGAGGGGACTCGATCACTCTGATTCTTTCCAGTTCGATGTGCCTGGGACCTAAATTCTCGAACAATCGAATCCCGTCACCGAGCAGAACAGGCACGAGGTGAATCTGCATTTCATCTAGCAGGCCGGCTTTCAGACATTGCTGGATGATATTTGCGCCGCCGGCGACCGCAACATCTTTGTTATCTGCGGCAGTTTTTGCTTGTTTGAGGGCACTTTCGATACCATCGGCGGCGAAGATGAATGTAGTCCCCCCTTCCTTGACCAGTTTTTCACGGAAGTGGTGGGTGAGCACGAAAACGGGCATGTGAAATGGAGGATTATCTCCCCACGGCTTCTCGCCGGTGTCGAACATCCGCCTTCCCATAACAATCGCACCAGTATTTTGGAACATTTCAGCCAGAACCTCATCATCGCGGTTTGTCTCGCCTCCGGTTGAGAAGGGCTTGCCCGTCCGCGGGTCAAGACTGTGGAGCTTGCGGAAGCTGGTCAGGCCATATATCCACTGATGGAGCCTCTCCCCGCCCTCGCCCAGAGGACGCTCAATGCCGACATTCGGCCCGGCGATAAAACCATCAAGTGACATTGAAATATCTGATGTGACTTTTCCCATTTTCCCCCGCCGAGGTTTCCTATCAAAAAGATATCATGCCCCTCCAGTTTTGAGAAGAATTCGTAAAATCCTCATAAATGTCCAGTCCCAGTCGGTTGCCCCCTCCGCTATTACTTATTATGAACAGAATTATTGTTGCCCTGGTCCTCCTTCTTTCGTTCCCGGCCCTGGCCTCCGCCTTCTGCTTCGAGCAGGCCGGGGCGGAATACGGCGTATCTCCCTTACTTTTATGGTCGATTGCGAAGGTGGAGTCTGGCCTTTCCCCCCAGGCAGTCCACTGGAACCCAAACGGCACATATGATTACGGCCTCATGCAGATCAACTCTGGCTGGGCCCGGAGGCTTGGCGCAGGCGTCTGGCGGTCCCTTGGAGACCCATGCACAAATGTGAAAGCGGGAGCCTGGATACTGGCCCAATGCATCCAGAGGTACGGCTATACGTGGGAGGCCGTGGGCTGCTACAACGCCTCAAGTGAAAGGAAAAGACAGGAATATGCAAGAAAGGTATACGCGGTTTTTAAAAGATATTTCAGGCGGCGTTGACCTACGGGCGATTGCGGAGAAGTACGACCTTCCCCACGATGAGGCGATGGCGGCCATCGAAAGATCCATATCCGGTACGCTTTCAGACATCTTCCGCTCCGATGTGGAATGTCTGCTGACCGAGAGGGGTTGTGAAATCTACGTCTTCAGGGAAAATGGTGTCGAAATATTCCCCGTGGAACGGCTCAAAAAAAACATCCTTCGGGCGGTCAAGTACGATTTCATCTTCGCCCTCCATAATGAAGCTGTTGCCCGGGGGTATGAAAAACTCCGCTACTTGGCGAGCGGGACCACCGGTGGGCATGTTGCCGCGGTATTCGAGGACCGCATATTTGTAGAGCTTGACGGCGGGGCTGGCAACCTAGTTGTGGGTGTATGCGAGAGGGAGCAGCAGACGCCAAAAGAAAGGGGCCGTTACCGGCCCGGCAACTATTACAGCTTTTACATTTCTAGCGTTATGCCCTCCTCAAACGGCCGCGTTCCGGTCCTCAAGGTCTCGTTGAGCAGAACATCGCGGAGTCTTACGGAAGGACTCCTGCGGAAGGAGCTTGCGGAAAAGCTCCTGGATATAAGAGTCAGGTGCATAAAAAGGGCCGCCGGGATTTTCAGCCTGGTTGAGGCGGAAGGCAGAATCCCCAGAGAGTGCATAAAGGCGGTCTCGGATGAGCTGAAGGAAAGGGTGATAGTCCGCGATGTTTAGAAAAAACAAGGACCCACGGATCATCATCGGCATGGGCCAGAGCCTTTCCGATCCCCGGCACAATATCGAGATCATTATCCCTGATTCACACCGTAACGGTCACGTCTGGTGCTTCGGGACCACCCGCGTGGGCAAGACCCGCGTCATGGAAAACATGGCCGAGCAGGACATAAGAAAGGGCTATAGCGTGGTCATCATAGACCCCAAGGGAGACATCGAGCTTTTCTCCAAGGTTGTTCAGGTGGCCTTCGAGGAAGGCAGGCAGGAGGAGCTTATGCTCGTCACGCCGATATTCCCGGCCTACAGCGCCATCATAGACCCGCTGGGCTACTATTTCATGCCCGAGGAGCTCGTGGGGCACATAGTCTCCGGAGTCGAGGTCGGCAAGGAGAAGTTTTTCTATAACGTCGCTTACGAGATAAGCCTCATAGTGGTCCAGGCCCTTGTACTTCTTGCAAAGAACGAGGGGAAGCCGCCGCTGTTCAATCTAAACGACGTGAAAAACCGGATCTCCCGCTCGGAGCTTGAAAAGCTCAAAGCCGAGGTCGATTCGATAGATTCCGATGAGGCCAGGCAGCTTTCCTCCGACATGCAGAAGATTCTCGATTCCCCGCCAGATTATTACGGCAAGGTGTCCTCATCCCTTCGCGTAGCCCTCATGGAGCTTACGTCCGGCAACATCGGGAAGATCATTGGCAAGGCCGATGAAAACAGGTTCCTAAAGCGGCTCGAAGAAGGCAAGCGGGTGATCATGATCGTCCAGCTTGGCTCTCTTATAACCAGGAAGGCGGCCTTCACCGTAGGCAAGGTGGTCATCTCGATGATTCAGAGCTTTGTGGGAAGGGTGTTTGCCTCCGGCAGAAAGGTCACGCCGCCGCTTTGCCTCTACATAGACGAGGCCCAGAACGTCTTTTATTACGGCATAGACGACCTTTTTGCCAAGGCCGGCGGGGCTGGCGTTTGGGTGCACGGGTTCTGCCAGTCGGTAAGCCAGCTCCATGCCGCCCTGGGAGATGACTATGGAAACGTGATCCTGGACAACACGAACACGAAGTTCTTCATGAGAGTCCCGGACGCAGAGACCGCCCAGTACGTGGCGGACCACTTCGGGGAGAAGTCAAAATACGCGCCGATTCTCTCCGTCGGAGGCGGCATGACTGTGCGGCAGGTGGAAGAGCCGGTGATCAAGCCCCAGGACGTACTCAATCTGCCCGCGCGAAAATTCTACATGATGGGTTACTCCGGCGCCTTTGTCGGAAAGACGGCGGACGTCTCGGATCTCTATGTGCACGTGAAACTTCCAAACATAAGCGTCGAGGAAGGGACGATATCAAATGCTTGAGATGGCCCTCATCGCCGGGATCGCGGTGGCCGTCTACGGCCTCTGGAAAACGCTCTTTTCGCCCGCCGGGCCCGAACAGGGGGGTGGCGACAAGAAGGAGATCGCCCTGGAGGCCCTGTCCACCCTCTGGGCCCGCCACAGGAACACCGTCATCTCCCTGGAGCAGCTTGCCGGTCTCTGGAGAAGCCAGGCTGGGCTGCCTCAGCCATTGGAGGCCGAAAACCTGATTTTCCAGCATTCGGAGATACAGGATTTTTATGATCAATACGTGAAAGAAAAGACCTTTGCCGAAACCCCTGCCGGCGGCGTGGTCAAGGAGATTTTGGGCCTTCTCGACCGGGAAGGGGACTGCACATCCGTCGCCAACACAAAGGGGGAGGCCGAGTGCCTCATGGACAAAACCGCCTATAATGTCCTGGCCGGGGTAAAACTCTACCGGCACACCCTGAATGTGGCGGAAGAGATGATAAAGGCCTTTAAAGGCTCCGCCGCGATGCTTCCTAAGGTCCTGATAGCCTCCCTTGGGCATGATTTAGGGAAAATCCCATCCTTTGGAAAGACTTTTTACTCCACGGGGGACCACCCGCTCATAAGCAGAACAATCCTTGAAGGCCTGAAGGGCTACAGTAAGCTTCCGTATAAGGACGAGGTCAATAAGGCGATTGCCGATCACCACAGGTACCCAAAGGGACTGCTCGGTGAAAAGCTGAAGGAGGCGGACAAGGATGCAAGGCGCATGGAGATGGCCGAAAATATCCAGGAGCATCTGAAAGAGGCGAAACCGGAGTCTGGACCGGAAGAGCCTTTGCAGCCGCCGCCGGGGACGGGGCCTGGCCTGCAGAAAGCCGAAAAAGACAGCATCTTTATCAGCCATGAGCAGAGAGAAAAAGAGAGACCCAACATGAAAGAGGTGCCCCTCCCCTGGTTCGATGCCGAAAGGTTCCTGGCGGAGCTAAAGCCCTATATCAACCGCATGGACGGCCCCCGCTGGGGCGCCTTTTCGATGCCGGACGGGTATGTATATTTCCAGGCAGGCGTGCTTGAAGAAGTGGCCAAGAAGCTCGGCCGAAGCAACCCTGATATAGCCCTCATGAATTCGGACCGGGAACTAAGGAGAAATATCCTCTACTCAATTGTCTGCAATCTTCGCCGTGAGAAGGAAGCCATCTCGCGCGGACTCATAAAGGACGGTTATTTCGGCGGGCCGTTCATTGTCCGGATGCAGGACGGCAAGGAACTTTCCACCTATTACACGCCTTTCAATGCCGAAGTCTTCGGAGAGACAGTTTCGCATCTTGAGGGCTTAAAAACCGGGAAGATACAGGAGATCGAGGAAGTGAGGCCGAAGATTCAGAAATAAAAATTGTTCTGCGTTTGTTGACTTCTAACAAACACCTGGGGCCAACAGCGGCGGATACTAAAGTTCGCACCGTAGCTTTACATATGCCCGCCCCCCCCGGCAGGCTGCATGTTTCTAACAGAAAAAGTTGTCCGGGACTCATTGTTTCGGCTAGAATATCTAGAATTTGCGGAGAGGGAGAAAAGCATGCAAGTCGTATTGCTTCGGGTCGGAATAGATACTGGATCCGGTGGAATCCATGGACCATTATTCCGGGACAACTCATTCGAATTCTTGTGGATTCCTGATAAGTATAATGTCGAACAGAGGACCTACAGTTCTGTTACTGGTCGATATGGCCGTAAATTAATAGAGTATTTCCCCCCTAGAAGACGCCCTCAGATGGAAAGATGTCCCGTTCACGCGGATCCGGAATTCGATACGTTTACATATGGCGATCCGACACAACCCAAGGCTGGCCTACGCCGGCTCCAACCAGGCGATTACTTGGCTTTTTACTGCGGCCTTCAAGGGTGGAATTTTGAAAGTGCTCCTGCTCTCTACCTAATAGGATATTTCCATGTACAGCTAGCCGGTCTGGCAGCCTCTTTTCAAGAAAGAGAGATAAAAAGAAACTTTGCTGCCAATGCGCACGTAAGACATAAAAAGCTATATTATCAGCAGAAAGAAAAACTGGTGCTAGTCAAGGGTTCTGAGAGCAGTCACTTTTTCCGAAGGGCTGTAAAAATTAGCGAGCCCGGGTTAGATCGTGCTGGTCAGCCAATGCCGATCCTTTCCAAAAGAATGCAGACCATATTTGGAAATTTCGATGGTCGAGTATGCATTAAGAGAAGTCCTCCCCGATGGGTTGCCCCGGAGCTTACGAAAAAGGCAGTTGCATTTCTTAAAAGCTGTGAATAATATGAGCTTATTTGCCTTTTATTAATTTATCGAGTTCATCGGCATACGCTATCAATATTTTGTTAACCTCTTTCATTGATTTGACTAAATTTTCAAAATCAGGATATTCCCTCTGCAATTCTTGAGGCGACTTGTCCTTATTTTTTGGATTTGTTTTTTGTATCTCTAGCCAACGTCTAAATTTAGCCTGGTATTCAGTCAAATGAGGACGTAGTGCCTCGTTTAAAATTTTTCGCGTTAACCCAAGCAAGGCCGAGGTCGGATCATGCTCCCTTAAATATTCCCCAGGCAGTGATTTTATTTCGTCCCTGATAATCCCAAATAATTTATACCACGAGTCGTAAACTTCCTCTATGACATCCTTATTTTCATCGACTGGGATTGCTGCTTTTCTTGTTGTGAGTTCTATATAAATTCTGTTTGCAATATATAGGTTTTCGTTATTTCTTTCTACCTTAAAGGCAACTTTTGGAGTGCCCGATATCTCGATCTCCATTTCATGCCAACGAAACCACTTTGAGAAGTTTCTCTTCACATAAATTGCAAGCAGGAGAAAAATTATTACTGCTGCAATTATTATCCAGTCACTCTCAATAATTAGGGATGGTTTAGCAGCATTAAAAGAAATCTCAATAATCTTGTGAACCGTTGTTACATTTTCCATTTGCCAGAGTTTCCTTGTAATTTGGGCTAGCTATTGGCTGCACAATCCGATTTCTCTTTTTATGCAAGACCATTGTATCTTCGAAATCTCGTGAATAGAATTGGATCATCCATGTAACCCATTTTATAATTTTTCCGAATATATTGCAGAAATTCATTAATAAGCTCGGATTCTTCCTCTTTGCGATAACCTCGCCCGCTTTTGTAAATGGCAGTAGCAAACTTTTCGGGAATCAATATAGCGTTCTTACCAAAATAAAAAAATTCTCTGGAAATAAGGACATTATCGCTACCGGTGTCTTTTTCTAAATTAATTGGATTTGTCTTCCCATCTTCGTAGCTGTGATGTGAATTGGCCTGGTACCATACGCCGTTTTCAAAATAATATATATTATCCCCATACATTTTCTTTAAGGTCGTCATTTGAGGCTTTTTCCTGGCGTATTCGACATTTTCCCAGTATTCGTTGAAAGTTATTTTTTGAGTCACCTTCATTAGATAAACCAGTCTATTAGGATGTGTCGACTTCGATCCGATCCCGAAAATCCAATCGCCAATGCCTGCGGATTTCCTTATGCCGGGTTTGCACGTTGCCAGAGTACAAATGCCATAAAAAGGGTTCGGAGCAAAACCGTAATCGCGAGCAACTACGTAGATAAATACGGTCATTTAGCAATTGCCCCTACCGACTTTCCATTTGCTTGCTCTCGTCGTGCCATCGGGATTCTCAAAATTGACAAATTTTCCTTCAAGGGCTCCTATAATTTTATCGGAAGTCCACCCAACAAGTGCGTCACCGTACTTTTCGAAATTCTCCGGCACGTCACAATCGCTAGCGCCCTGAATGTACACTCCAATAATATCTTTCCCTTGCTTATGGGCTTGCTCAATTTCCCAGTCCACCCATTCTCTCTCATGGGTCTCAGGTCCTATAAGGCATATGAACTTTCCGGCCCAGGAGATCCGATCCCGTAGTAATTTTTTTATATATTCGTCGTTGGACGCATTATTTGGTTTTGTGCCGTCGATTGAGCTATTCTTGAGTACATAGCCCTTTGTGGAAAGAAGGTCCTTCAGTTTTTGGATGTGCTCGTCATCTTTTCCGTAATGACTTACAAATACATTCTTGTTAGTCGCCATAACCTTTGTCCTCCTCATTATGTTGCATTTATCTAGTACAGTCACCCGCATGCTTCTATAATAAAGGCCGATATAATACATGTTTTCAAAGAGCATCTTGACGGATTATCTTACAATATGTAAGAATATCTGTCAATAGAACGAGTAGAAGGTGGGGAGGTTGGCATGGAACGTAAAGAGGCCTTAGAGATGCTAGTCTCAATGCTTAAGGAAATTCAAAAGGAAAGGGGAGAAGAGGGAGAGGAGATTCATGAAAAAACTCGCCCGATTGGCGGCTTGAGAGGTTTTGATAGCTTAACCAGTGTTATACTAACCGCTCAGTGTTTCGAAAAGTTTAAGATCAAGGACAACGTAAACGTAGAGAGCCTATGTATAGGAAAGAATGAAAAAGGTTACCCATGTACCTTGACAGTTGGTGAGATAACTGACCGTATTTTAATATTAATCAAGGGATAGCGATATGAAAAGCACGGATGAATTGCGAAAAATTATCGGCTCTCGTCTTGCAATAGCTAGGCAAAGAGCTGGTTTGTCCCAGGCGCAGGTTGCAACAGCGCTTCATTTACCACGACCGTCGATCTCAGAGATCGAAGCTGGTCGAAGGCGAGTCGCAGTTGACGAACTTGTTTCTTTTGCCGATCTTTACGGAGTAGATATTAATTGGCTGACAGGTGAAGGCGTAGAAGAAGTAAATCCAATTCGAGATAAATTGCAGCTTGCAGCCCGCCAGGTAGCAAATCTCAAACCCGAAGATCTTGAGAAGGTAATCGATCTACTTAGTTCTTTAAAACCTGAAAAAAAATAGTATATGGACAACAAGCATCGGCAGGAACTTGTAAGATCAGCCGCATTAAAAGCTGAACGCGTACGTCTTTCTGCTGAGATTCCACAATCAGCCCCAGTCGACCCAGTGGATGTAGCAATTAAGTGCGGTTGTGAAGTAGTCTTCATGCGCCTACCCTCTTTAGAAGGTATGTATTCAACCGTACCGCGACCGGCGATTGTTATTGGTTCGGAGCGTCCAGCTGGCCGACGGGCATATACTTGTGCCCACGAACTGGCGCATCATATCTTCAAGCATGAAACAAAATTTGATGATCTTAATACACTAAAGGATAATTCCGGAAAGGTTGATGAGGAATTCGTTGCGGATGCCTTTGCCGGTTTCTTATTAATGTCACAGACCGCAATTATTCGGGCGCTTAAAGACAGAGGATGGTCGGCCAATACCCTTCAGCCCGAACAGGTCTTTAGATTAGCCAATTTTTTTGGCGTTGGCTATAGCTCAATGATCAATCATTTGGCACTGTCGCTTCAAATTTTACCGCGAACTAAAGCGGCCGAATTACAAAGAGTAATGCCTGGGAAAATTAAGGCCAAATATGGTTCAAGTGGTAAATCCGAGGTAGTGATTTTAGATTACAACTGGAGTTTTCGCGCCGTCGATCTAGAGATAGGTGATACTCTCGTTTTACCTCAGGGTGCAGGCACCGAGCCAGGAAACCGACTGGAATTGATCTCGAATGAAGGTGATCACCTAATTTATAGAGCAATTAATTCAGGATTGGCAAGGGCATTTTGCGCTGGAGGCGATTGGGCCGCGAACGTTCGAATTTCACGCAAGAACTATAAAGGCCTAGCTCAATATCGATTTCTCGAAGACAGTGAAATTGAAATATGAGTGGTAATCAGTTTTTACAACCTATTTCCGGCTCAAATCTTTCTTACGCATGGGCGAACGCCTTTCTCACTTGTTATGAAGCAAGCGGCGGAGTTTTAACCCCTGCAGTTGTTCGCTATCCCTCATGCGATGCCAATGGTACCGTGGAAGACTCGGATATTAGGAGCATCATCGATTCGCACTTAGCGGACGCAAGCAAGTTTATTCCTGGTCAAAGTGTAATCGAAACCGTCGCCAATACTATTTTTCCCGAATCCATATGGCAGCTTTGCCAAGGCGATAGGGAGCTGCTTTATAAAAAATATACGAGTATGCTTCCATTCATAAGGCGTAAGCCAGCAAATCGCCGCGGGGTTTACTTTCAACGAATGATTGCTTACCCGTCCAATCAAGACGATGAAACTTCAATTAATCAGCTTGAGCATATAATTAAAACTTGGAAGTCGGGAAATCATCGCCACAGTGCTTTACAGATCGGCATTTTTGATCCCAGATCAGACCATTCTAATGCGCCACTGCAAGGCTTTCCATGCTTGCAGCAAATATCCTTTCACGCAAACGGTCCAAATGGTAGGGATGGATTATCAGTTGTGGCATTTTACGCAAATCAAACACTTGAAGAAAAGGCTTATGGAAATTACCTCGGCCTTCATCGCCTAGGCGTATTTATGGCAAAGGAGATGGGCTTGCAATTAAAAGAGATTATATGCATCGCATCTGCTCTCAAACTTAACAATGCTGGCGGGAAGGGAAGATGTAAATCGTTGATTGAGGATCTGAAAGCGAGACCTCAGAATGCCTGAGAAAGACAATGAAGCACAAATTAACATGGAATTCATTTCATCACATGATGCGAAATCGAAAAGCATTTCCGATAAAAGACCATTAATAAATGTAAAAAAATTTAACAGACGCTGGTTGCCGACTAAAACAACGCCAGTATTTGATACTTATTGGGAATTTGCGGCTAAACGTCAAGCCATTTTCTTCAATAGATTGCTGCGAAACGATGAGCCACTAACTGACGACCCTATTCTGCGAATTTATAAGTTTACGAATGCCTACCGCGCCTCTGATCGAGTGAGCCAATATCTAATTCGGAATGTTATTTACAAAGGTGAGCAGAGCCATAAAGAAGTTTTTTTTAGGATTATTTTATTTAAAACTTTCAATAAAATTGAAACCTGGCAATTACTAAAGGATAAAATTAGAGAAATTACCTTTAAGGATTATGACTTTGTTAAATATGATCGGATTTTATCTGAGGCGTTAGAAAATCAGCGTAGTATCTATTCAGCTGCCTATATTATGCCATCTGGTTCTCGGAGTTTTGGATACACAAATAAGCACCGCAATCATTTAAAGCTTTTCGAAAAAATGATGAGGGACAATTTACCAGAACAAATATGCGAAGCTAAGTCTATGCAGCAAGTTTTCGAATTATTGCGGCAGTATCCAATGATAGGAGATTTTCTGGCTTATCAATATACGATCGACATTAACTACAGCGAGTTGACCAATTTCAGTGAAATGTCCTTTGTTGTGCCGGGGCCAGGGGCAAAGGATGGCATTCGCAAATGCTTTTCTGATTACGGGGGATTATCAGAAATTGATTTGATCAAGTGTATGGCTGATCGGCAGGACCAGGAATTTTCCAGACTAGGCATTCAATTTCAAAGGCTGTGGGGGCGGCCCTTACAGTTAATCGACTGTCAAAACCTGTTTTGCGAGGTCGATAAATACGCCAGAATAAAACACCCTGAATTCAAAGGGCTGACAGGGAGGACACGGATAAAGCAGAAATTTCGGATTAATCCAACACCAATTAACTACTGGTATCCCCCAAAATGGGGAATAAATAATTTAGTAAAAAAATAAAAAAACTTAATCCTCGAAAAGTTCATATTTCCCGATTAACTCTTGCAGGTTACGATATTTTTTTGAGCCTTTCTCATGCAAAGGCAATAGATCAGTCAGCTCCTTATGCGTAATTTCGTGTCCATTTAATTTCACCGTTGTCCTTTCGGGGAGCGCTTCGAATTCATAAATCGTTTTTTTATCGTCCACCACCCTAAATTTCAAACTGAATTTTCTATCAGTTGAGTCTACTGCAACTCTCAATATTTGCTTAAAAAGGGTAGTTTTAGAAAGGAAAAAACCAGCAAGAGATTCTGCTTTAAATCCCGATTCGAGAACTGACTCGATTTCAAACGACACCTCGGTCTTATTGAAATTAATTAAATTTACTTTATATTCTTTATAAACACCATATGCCATCGCCTCAAATGTCGGTCGCCCCCAAAATTGCAACTCATCCGACAGCAGCAGGAGGAATGAAAATGTATTTGGAACAACATGGTATATTTCAGGACAAGTATGTGATGCAATCGATCTCAAAATTTCACGGCGAATTATAAACTGACGAGCTTCTTCCGAGCATGTCCCTTTGAGTTGTTGAAGTAGGAAGCGACCCCGATTAGAATTGATTACCCAATCAAAACACTAAAGGAGGCCGCTTCTATGGAGAAAAGATACAGGAAGATGCATCGAAAAGTAAACGG
>JAJYLJ010000058.1 GCA_021787835.1 Deltaproteobacteria bacterium
AATGCGAATGGCGGTGTCTCCTCACTCTCTGAACTGCGGCTGCCCTGCCCGAGAATCGGCGGTAATGAACAGGGCCGTGAGGAAAGTGAAGATGGAGCGGCAGGGAAAGACATCCGTTTCGATATTGGAGATGTCTTCAAGGTCAAGCGCCTGACACTTTCTGAAGACCGTCTTGCCCGGCGCGGTTCCGGCCGCCGCTCACGGACGCTGACCTATGATAGACAGGGACGGTACGCCAGGAGCAGGTATCGCTCCGAATGCCGCGATCTGGCCCTGGACGCTACGCTGCGCGCCGCCGCGCCCTACCAGCCTTCCCGCCGTGCGGCAACGGGCAGGGGTAACATGGTCATCTGCCGTTGGGATTGGCGGGAGAAGGTGCGCGAAAAACAGATCGGCAGTCTCATCATCTTTGTCGTGGACGGCAGCGGTTCCATGGGCGCGCGCGGACGCATGGCCGCCTCGAAAGGGGCGGTGATGTCGCTCCTCCTTGATGCATATCAAAAGCGTGACCGTGTGGCCATGATCACCTTCCGCCGCAGGGAGGCGGCGCTCCTTCTCCCCCCGACCTCCTCTATAGAAGTGGCCGGCAGACTTCTCCGCGAGATGCCTATAGGCGGAAGGACGCCCCTCTCATCGGCCCTTGTGAAGACATACGAGGTGTTAATGCCACAATTGCGCCGTGACCCTAGCCTGCGGCCGCTTGTCATTCTCGTTACCGACGGCAAGGCGAACGTGGGTCTCGGCGAAGGAACTGCGGCGATTACCGAGGCGTTCCGGCTGGCCGAGCGCCTCAGCTGCGACAGCCGCATAGATTGGATTGTTGTTGATACAGAAGAACAGAAAGGTGTCCGCCTCGGGCTTGCGCAACAAATCGCTGCTGCACTCCACGGCGATTATTATCATATTGACGGCCTTAAGGCCTCAGATCTCATAGATGTTGTAAAAGGATTGTGAATACATGAAAGGATTGCAGCCATGAATGAAAGAACAGCCTATCCTTTTTCCGCCATCGTTGGACAGGAGCGCATGAAAACGGGCATCATCCTGACTGTCATCAACCCTACTCTGTCCGGCATCCTCATACGAGGAGAGAAGGGGACTGCGAAATCAACGGCGGTGCGGGCGCTCGCACAGATACTGCCCCTTTTGGATGTGATCCGCGACTGTCCTTTCAATCTCTTGAACGATGAATACTACGAGTGCTGTACCGGGTGTCCGCGCACGACATGCCGGGAACGCCGTCTGCATGGTGAATCGGTTGAGACCGTAAGACGGAGGGTGGCGATTGTCGAGCTGCCGATCGGCGCCACGGAAGACCGCGTCGTCGGTACGCTTGACCTGGAACGGGCGTTACAGGAAGGGATGAAACATTTTGAGCCTGGGCTGCTTGCCGCTGCGCATCACGGCATCCTCTACGTCGATGAGGTCAACCTCCTCGACGATCATATCGTTGATGTGCTCCTCGACTCAGCTGCTATGGGTGTCAATACGGTTGAACGGGAAGGTGTCTCCTATATACACCCTGCGCGTTTTACCTTGGTGGGCACTATGAACCCTGAAGAGGGGGAGCTGCGGCCCCAGTTGCTCGACCGCTTCGGTCTGTGCGTCACCGTGGAGGGTTCCCGTAATAGGGCAGAGCGCGTTGAAATTATGGAGCGCCGCGCCTTCTTTGAAGAGAATCCAGGGGCGTTTATCGCACAGTGGGAGGATAGCTCTAGAGAACTCGCTGCGTTGATAGTTGATGCCATGGAACGTTACCATTCCATTACGGTTGAGAGGGGACTGCTCTTTGATATCGCATCGTATTGCATTGATGTCGGTGTTGACGGCCATCGCGGGGATATTATCATGTTGAAGACGGCCAAAACCCTGGCGGCCTATCACGGCCGCGCCGCTGTTACGCGCGAGGATATCGAAGAAGCGGCCCAGTTTGTACTGCCGCACCGCGTGCGCCGACAACCGTTGCAGGATATAGCGCAGGGTGTAAGCTGTGTGCGCTTCGGGTGACATTCTTCTTATCCTCGACCCAGCCATCCGCTGGTTTCCTGCGGATGAGACCATGCGCGAGACCGGCATGGAAAAGCTCATGCCGCCATCTGGTTGACGTGACAGAAGTGAAGGACGGATACGACATGATGCGCTTTGACGGCTCAGGGGCGGTCTCAACGATGAGAACACCATGGATTACTTCCTGGGGCCACAACCCACCAGCGCGGCCACCGACTCCAGTGTGGACCTGGGCATAATCGTCAGGGATGTCGACGAACTGGCGGTATTGAACGACAAGGCACATCATATCCACGATGCGGGGTTGGCCTGGTTCAAGTCCATCGAGGAGATCCATAACCGGCTGAAGCAAAAAGGGGTGGCGCTGTCTATGCAAGTGGATACAACCGCCACGCCCAGGCACAATAACGCTCTATCTTCGTGCAGACGGCGGCCGTTTATCCGCTGGTGGAGGCGATCTCGCAGAATGTGGTCAAACACCCTGTGATCCCGGACGCGGCAAGCCGGGCCAAACTTGTGGAGCGGCAGAGCGCCGGATTCACGGAGTTTTCATGAATTGATAGCGGAATTTAAAGACAAGACCAGGCTCTAAACATCTGTTGAATTTCAGGGCGCTATGGGCAATAATGAATCTTGAGATATTATTAAGATACAAACGGAGGGTCAGGTGAAGATTACGCAGTCAGAGGTTGAGCATGTCGCCAGTCTCGCGCGGTTAAGTTTCAGCCAGGGTGAGATAGATGGGTTTACAGGTCAGCTAAATTCGATTCTGGATTATATTGCAAAGCTTGGCGAGTTGAATACCGAAGGTGTCTCCGCTGTTGCCCACGGCTTTGAATCGGCCAATTGCTTCAGGGGCGACGTGGTCTTGCCGTCGCTGCCCGTTGAAGACACCCTTGGCAACGCCCCTGAAAAGGAAGACGGCGCCTTTGTCGTTTCAAAGATAATATAGATAGGCCGGAGACATAAAAACATGCCAGATATTGTAGATTTTACGATCAAGCAACTGAATACCCTGTTTTTAAAGGGTGAGATAAGTCCTGTCGAGGTAGCGCGGGCGTATATCGACAGGGCCGAAAGGGTTGAGCCAAAGATCGGAGCGTATATAACTCAAACCACTGAAATCGCCATGGCCCAGGCCAAGGAGGCAGAGAGGCGTTTCGTCAAGGGTGAAGACGTCACAGCCCTTACAGGCATCCCGCTTGGCATAAAGGATCTTATATGCACAAAAGGTGTGAGGACCACATGCGCTTCAAGGATGCTCAAAGACTTTGTGCCGCCTTACGATGCGACTGTCATGGAAAGGCTTAACGGGGCCGGAGCCGTAATGCTTGGCAAGTTCAACATGGACGAATTCGCCATGGGGTCATCCACTGAAAATTCGGCCTTTCATCTAACACTTAACCCATGGGACCTTACAAGGGTTCCAGGCGGATCAAGCGGCGGCTCGGCGGCGGGTGTGGCGGCAAGGCTATGCGCCGGTTCTCTCGGCTCGGATACAGGGGGTTCGATCCGCCAGCCGGCCTCACACTGCGGCGTGGTCGGGCTTAAGCCTACATACGGCAGGGTCTCAAGATACGGGCTTGTAGCCTTTGCCTCTTCCCTCGATCAGATTGGCCCTATTACAAAAGACGTTACAGATGCGGCTATAGTCCTTGGCGCCATTGCGGGCTTGGACCCTAGGGACTCCACCTCGGCGTTGAGGGATGTGCCTGAATATGAGGTCGGTCTTTCCGGGGATATCAAGGGTTATCGCGTTGGTCTGCCAAAAGAGTATCTGATCGGCGGCCTGGACCCTGACGTGGAGGCCGCGGTCAGGAGGGCCGTCGGCAACCTCGAGGCAATGGGCTGCAATGTGGTTGAGATAAGTCTGCCGCATACCGAGTATGCGATAGCGACATATTATATAATCGCAACCGCCGAGGCCGCCTCTAACCTGTCTCGTTATGACGGCGTAAAATACGGCCACAGGGCCAAGGACTATAAGAACCTTATAGACATGTACAAAAAGACCCGCTCTGAAGGGTTTGGTCTTGAAGTTAAGAGGAGGATAATGCTTGGGACTTACGTACTCTCCGCCGGCTATTATGACGCCTACTATAAAAAGGCTTCCCAGGTGAGGAATCTTATAAAGCAGGATTTTGAAAAGGCTTTTAATGCCTGCGACGTTATCGTCACTCCTGTGGCCCCGAGCCCTTCCTTCAAACTTGGCGAGAAGACAGGGGACCCGCTTCAGATGTATCTTAGCGATGTATTCACCATAGCTACAAACCTGGCCGGCATACCCGGCATATCCGTGCCATGCGGCTTCAGCCGGAATGGCCTCCCGATAGGCATTCAGCTTATGGCGGGGCCGTTTGAGGATGAAAAGCTCCTTAGGGCGGCGTATAATCTTGAAAAGTCCGTTGGTAAGATAGAAAAGTGGCCCGAAATTTAGCGAGGTGATCTATGCAGAGTCTCCCCATTTCTCTCGCAGCCCCTGGGATGGTGCTTGCCAAGGCCGTTAAAACAGAGGATGGGAAGGTCCTTTGCGGTCCTGGCGTTGAACTGACCGCGGAGCTCATAAACCGTCTGTCAAAAAGCGGCATCCATGTGGCGATTGTTAAAGGACACCCCATACATATGCCTGACGAAAAATCCCTTGCTGAATTGATTAAGGAGCTGGAGGCCAGGTTTGAAAGGGTCAAGGACGATCCTGTCCTCAGGGCCCTTATGAGGGTTATTGCCGAACATATGATAGAACAATCAAAGATGTGATCCAAGCCGGGAGAGTGGCTAAAAATGGAAGAAAAAGATCAAAATCAGAAGAGACAGGAAGTAAGGGCAAGGCTTAGATATATTAAATCGCTTCCGATACTCCCGCCTATCGCGTCAATGCTCAACAAGATGGTGGAGGACGAAGAGATGACTGCCGTAAGGCTTGGTGCGGTGATCGAAAAGGACCAGGTCTTGACGAGCAAGCTCTTAAAGATGGTCAATTCGTCTTTCTTCGGTTTTCCACAGAGGATCAGCACTGTCTCAAACGCAATCGTATTATTGGGATTCAGCGTCATAAAAACGCTGATCGTAACCTCTTCTATATTCGACATGATGCAGTCTTCCGATGTGGGGCTTTGGGAGCATTCGCTTGGATGTGCAACGGTGGCCGGCATACTTGCAAGGAGGCGCGCGATAAAAAACCCTGAAGAGGTCTCGACCGCAGGGCTCATACACGATCTTGGCAAGGTTGTGATAAGGGCTGAGTTTACAAAGGAATACAATGAGATACAGGGAATGGTCGAAACGCGCAGGTTGTCCATGATGGAGGCCGAGCTCGAATGTATCGGGGTGGCCCACCCAGAGATAGGAGGCTGGCTTATCAAGCAGTGGAACCTGCCTGACCGCCTTATCCTGCCGGTTCTATATCATCACAACCCGGAGGGTTCCCCTGAATTCAGGGAGCTTTCTGCAATAGTGCATTTTTCCGACATCCTCATAAGGGCCATAGGTTTTGGTTCGGGTGGAGACCTGTGGGTGCCTCCGCTTGATCACCAGGCATGGGAGAGGATAAAGATGGGCAAGGGTGAGGTGAAAGACCTGCTCAATGAGCTCGACGAAAGAATAATAGAGCTTCAGGACTTCACCATACAGATGCAGCAGACAAAGGTAAAATAGGAAAAAGATATTGGCCCGAGGTCTGACAGGCCTTGGGTTTGAGGATATCATTAACAATGGCCCGCATAGCGATTGTCGCGCAATGTCCTTTTGAAGGTCGGATAGACCATCTTTTGATTGAGGCGAGGGGGCATGAGCTCGTAATTTATAATGACGCCGGACAGGCTATCGAGCGCATAATAAATAATCCGCCGGATGTCGTGGTGATCCAGAAGGGTATGGAGGACGGGCTCGACAAGGCGATTCTTCATAACCTCAAAAACAACCTCCAGCTTATTTTCCTGCCGGTAATCCTATTGACCGCTAGAAAGGACATCGGTTTCAGGATGGATTGGCGCGAATATCCTGTGGATGACTTTATTGTGGATGACGAGAGTCCTGAAGAGGTTATCGCAAGGATAGAGCTTGCCATTGTCCGCATAAAGAGATTAGCTGATAAAAATCCGCTTACGCTGCTGCCAGGCAATTCATCCATCCTGCGGCACATACAGGAGATACTTGATTTACGGACATCCATGGCCGTGTGCTACGCAGATATAGACAACTTTAAGCCCTATAATGATCTCTACGGCTTTGTAAGGGGTGATGAGGTAATAAGGATGGTAGCCCGTCTGCTAGTCAATATGGTGCATGAAATAGTTGGGGCAGAGGGGTTTGTCGGGCATATAGGCGGTGATGATTTTGTCTTTACAGTGCCTGATTCATCGACTGAAATTGTCTGTAAAAAGATCATAGAAAATTTCAACAAGCTCATTCCCATGTTTATAGATGCAAAAGACTTTGAGGCTGGTTATTTTATAAGTTTAGACCGTAAAGGTAAAAAGCAGACCTTTCCTCTTACCAGCATATCCATAGCCGCTGTGAGGTGTCTAGCCGGACGCTATACACACTATGGCGAGGTGGCGGCGTCGGCGGCCCAGTTGAAACACAAGGTAAAAGGCATGAAGGGCAGCACCTACCTGGTGGATAGGAGGGACAGATAATGGTGTTTGGCAAATCAAAAGATAAGGGTGTTTCCCGAAAGGAGCATCTTGCCTTTAAGTCAGCGTCCATTTTGCAGGTGCGCGTCTTGACCGCCTTTCTTTTTGTCGTGTTTTCATGTTGTTCGCTGCCCGTCTTTGCAGGTGAGCGCTTAAAGGTGGTGGCTAGCATATTCCCTGTGGCCGAGATGGCAAGGGCCGTAGGTGGAGACAGGGTGGATGTTAGACAGCTTATCCCGCCGGGCTCAGATCCTCACTCATGGGAGCCTAAGATCAGCGATATGGTGTGGCTCGAGAAGAAGGCCGATCTCATAATCTTGATTGGGGCAGGGCTTGAACCATGGGCCGAGGAAGTGGTGGGCCAGGTCAAGGACGTCAGATCTAAGATGCTCGAGTTGGCTAAAGTCTCCGATGATCTGCTTAAGGCTGATAAAGATCAGCAGAAAGGTCATGGACATGGTCATGACGATCATGCCTCCGGGCATAATGACCCGCATATATGGCTGGATTTCAAATGGGACATGGCTGCTACGCTTCGGATAGCAAGGGCCATGACGGCCCTTGATCCAGGAGGTGCGTCTTTCTATGAAAAGAACGCCCAAAATTATATAGAGGCCCTTAAAAAGCTGGATATTTCATACCAGAAGGCCCTCTCGTCATGCCCAAGGAAGACCTTTGTAGTGGCCGGGCATGCGGCATTTGGCTATCTTGCCAGGGCCTATGGCTTGAGACAGGTGGCCCTTTACGGCCTTTCCCCGGATGCAAGCCCGGGCCCGAGGAAGATGGCCGAGGTGACCGAACTCGTGGAAAAAGAGGGCGCGGCCAAGGCCGTATTCTTCGATGACACCGTAACCGGCAGCCTTGCCAAGACTCTTTCAAGGGAGACGGGCGCCAGGACCTTTGTGATGACGCCTGGAGAAAGCCTTAAGAGGTCTGATATATCAAAGGGGACTACATTCATAGGGCTTATGTACAGGAACCTTGACGCCCTTAGCGACGGGCTTGGGTGCAAGACCCCTTCCAGGGGTCCGGCTGAATGAAGGGGTCCAATAGACAAGGGAGGCCTGGATGACGGTTATACAGGAGCGCTCCGAGATATTAAGGGTAGTGAGGGATGCAAAGGTCGTCGCTGTGGTCGGCATATCCACCGATATCCAAAAGGCCAGCCATTCCGTTACGGGGCATATCGTGGAGCAGGGCAGGTTCAGGGTCTATCTGGTAAATCCCGTTCATGTCGGCAAAGAAGTCCTTGGACGCAAGGTTCTGTCATCACTCAAGGAGGTTCCCGAGCCTATTGACATTGTAGATGTCTTTAGAAGGCCTGATGCCATTGAGCCTATCTTTAAAGATGCGCTTGACGCAGGTGCAAGGCTCATATGGTTGCAGCCCGGAACTGAGAACCAGGATATAATAGACCGATATCAGGATAGAATAATGGTCGTGAAGGATGCCTGCCTTGGGGTAATGACAGGTGCGGCATTTGCCAGAAAGACGACTTGATCGGTAAGATAGCTCAATAAAACTGTTTCCCACATTTTTACTATTTTCCTCGGATAGCGTGCCATAACCATGGATTATCTTGTAGTTTTTTGCTGTAACTAGTATATATTCAAAGAAAAATTCTTGACAACAATCCGGAAGGTCACACTGCATAAGTCTTTCCTGTGTAGGCAAGATTTTTCAACAACGCAAACAAAAGGAGACTGTATGAAAAGTTTTGAAGAGTTAGGCCTTTCGGAAAATATGCTGGGCGTCCTTCGTAAGAGGGGTTTTGAGGAACCGACACCAATCCAGCAAAAGATCATTCCATTCATACTCGGGGAAAGGCGCGATGTAGTTGCCCAGGCGCAGACAGGAACGGGCAAGACGGCTGCATTTGGCATCCCCATAATCGAGCAGATCGACGCCCGCGCCAAACATGTAAAGACCCTGATACTGGTGCCCACCAGGGAGCTCGCCATCCAGGCCGCCGAGGAATTAAACAGCCTTAAGGGGTCCAAGAAGCTGCAGATTGCGCCCATCTATGGCGGTCAGTCCATTGGTTTGCAGTTAAAACGCCTGCAGCAGGGCGTTGACATAGTTGTCGGCACGCCAGGCCGTGTTATCGACCACTTAAACCGCGGGTCGCTTCGTTTGGACGGCATATCGTTTTTGGTGTTCGATGAGGCGGACGAGATGCTCAACATGGGTTTCATAGATGAGATAAACGACATCTTGAAATTCGTGCCCGCAGAGAGACAGACCATGCTCTTTTCAGCTACGATGCCAAAGCCCGTCCTCTTGATTGCAAAACGCTACATGAATGAATATGAGATCATCTCGGACAAACAGAGGCAGCAGACCACCAGCCTGACCGACCAGATATATTTTGAGGTCCATGAGCAGGACAAGTTTGAGGCACTCTGCCGGATTATAGACATGGAGCCTGATTTCTATGGGCTTATCTTCTGCCGTACACGCACAGAAACAGACGACATAGCGGCAAAGCTCGCGGCAAGGGGCTATTCTGCAAGTGCTATACACGGCGAGATCAACCAGCCTCAGCGTGAAAAGATCATGCGCAGCTTCCGGGAGCGCAAGGTAAGCATCCTGGTGGCAACCGATGTGGCGGCCCGCGGTATTGATGTAAACGACCTGTCCCATGTGGTGAACTACGCCCTTCCGCAAGATCCTGAATCCTACGTACACCGCGTAGGCCGGACGGGCCGGGCAGGCAAGGAGGGAACGGCCATCACGTTTGTAACCCCAAGGGAGTCGCGCCCGCTAGATATCATACGCAGGGTGTCGGGCGCCCCGATCCGGAGAGGCAATATCCCTGGCGTGGATGAGGTCATAGCGGCCAAGAGGGGCCGTCTAAAAAACGAGATCGAAACGCTCATGCAGACCGAGAACCTGGATACCTATAACGCCATGGCCGCCGATCTTCTAAGAGGCACGGACCCGGTAAGCGTGCTGGCAGCGTGCCTGCGGCTTTCGTTCAAAGATGAACTGGATACCGGCAGGTACAGGGAGATCCAGAATATCGAGTCTGTTGACAACAAGGGCCGCACCAGGCTCTTTGTGGCCAGAGGGCGCAGACAAGGGGTTTCCCCCCAAAGCCTGGTAAAATTCATACGTCAGCATACGGACATAAAAGATAAACTCATACATGACATCCAAATCCATGATGATTACACCTTGGTAAGCGTCCCATTTGCCGAGGCCGAGATCATTCTCAGAAAATCACGCCAGAAAAAGGGCCGTCCTGTGATATCAAAGGCCAAAGCAGTGAAACGTAACCCAAGGTGAGCTGTGGCTTAAACTGTTACTGGAGTTTTGAGGCGGCCTTTTAAACAATTAACATATGGATAATATGCCCAGAATAGTCTTGGTCGGACGCCCGAATGTCGGGAAGTCCACCCTTTTCAACAGGCTTACAGGATCAAAAAACGCCCTTGTGGCCCCTGCCCCTGGGCTTACGAGAGACCGCCGGTACGGTCTTGTAAGGATGGACGGCGTTCAATTCGAGATCATCGATACCGGGGGGCTTGACTATTCCCTGAGTGGTGACCAGATGGCAAGGCTTGTGATGGATCAGGGCCTTAAGGCGATAGAGGAGGCGGATATAGTCCTCTTGATCCTTGATGCAAAAGATGGTCTCATAGGGCCGGACAAAGACATAGCAAACAGGCTCAGATCTTATAAAAAACCTATTGTCACAGCTGTGAACAAGGTGGACAACTCAAGATCAGAGGGCTCCATCGGGGAATTTTACGAGCTTGGCATGGAGGAGATAATCCCGGTCTCTGCCGAACACGGTAGAAACATCCCCGAGCTTATTAAAAAACTCGCAGGGGTTGCGGTCTCTCTTGGATTAAACGCCGCCGAAGGCCAGCTTGAACCTATAAATGAGGTAGAGGTTGAATCCGGCCTTGAGGTACCGGCTGACGCACCCATAAGGCTGTCTATTATAGGAAGGCCGAATGTCGGAAAGTCTTCTCTCTTCAACCGGCTGGTCGGGGAGCCGCGGATGATTGTGAGCGACGTGGCCGGCACGACCAGGGATGCCATTGACACGCTTCTAAAGAGGCCCGCAGGAAGGGATATCCTCCTTACCGATACGGCCGGCATAAGGCGCAAGGCCAGGGTAAGCGACAAGATAGAAAAGTTCAGCATCATCAAGGCGATTGATGCAATTAAGGCCTGTGATATAGCTCTTGTGGTCCTTGATGCGGTCGAGGGGATAACGGATCAGGATAAGAGATTGATAGGTTACGCCGAGGAATACAGACGGGCGGTCATAACGGTATTCAATAAATGGGACCTTGTCCAGGCTGACAAGTCCCTTGCCCGGTTAAGGACCGAGGAGCTCAAAGAGTCTAAGAGATTTATCGGCTATTCGCCGCACATGGACCTCTCGGCGCTTACAGGCAAGAACGTAAAAAGGCTGTTGCCTATTATCGATGAGGTGTATGGTGAGTTTATAAAAGCCGTGGGCACCGGGCGGGCGAACCAGGTTTTGCAAAAGGCCATGGCGCTTAGAAGCCCACAGATCGCAAAGGGCCATCACCTGAAACTATACTATACAACTCAGGTGGCGGTCGGCCCGCCTACTTTTTTGATATTCGCCAATTATCCAGGGCTTGTTCCCAACCATTACATACGTTTTCTGGAAAACCAGTTCAGGGCGCAGCTTGACATAAGCCGTACCCCTGTCCGCATAATTTTCAGGGAAAGGGAGCGACGCAAATAAGGTAAAAAGGTATGGGTTCCGGTAAAATAAGGATAAACGGGGTCAGCATAGGGCTTATAGGGCTTGATGCGGCCATATCAAAGGTCATGACCTCTGATCAAACAGGCACGAAAGATTTGAGGGAGGCTGCGCTGGCGGTATTGTCCATACTGGAAGAAAGAAATTATATACCGGCGAGCGCGCGTGAAGCATATACAAAGGCCATTGAAAACATCCTGGGCAGAAAGGCTCAGGGTGAGGATGGAGAGGTCCTCTCTATCCGTATCCTGGGCCCAGGCTGTGTGAGCTGTAACAGGCTTGAGGAGATCGTAAGATCGGTTCTCGACCAAAAAGGGTTGGCTGCCGACATAGAACACGTGAGCGACCTGGATGAGATATGGCGATACGGCGTGATTAATACGCCAGCCCTCGTTATAAACGAACAGGTCCTTTGCTCGGGGCGGCTTCCGGCAAGGGCCAGGGTTGAGGGCTGGATACAGGAAATACTCGCTGGCTATGCGGAATAGTTTTTATTATAAGGTGTTCGGCAGACACTACTTGACATGCAACTTTAAGCTCAGTAAAAATAGAGCACTTTCAGCGGTTCAGTGGTGGGCGTAGTTCAACGGTTAGAGCGTCGGGTTGTGGCCCCGAAGGCTGTGGGTTCGAATCCCATCGCTCACCCCACATCAAATCAAATAGATCAAATAGTTGGTTACTATTTAAATAGTTAGTTAATATTTAAAAGTCCTCTTTCTATCAAAGAATTTTATCCGTTAAGTTAT